>USLP01000021.1 GCA_900555525.1 uncultured Eubacteriales bacterium | reverse complement strand
AACACCTACAACGTGTTCAGCAGCCCATGACATTTCGCCATCCTGCTTTACGAATTTATCAGCCGGTGCCTTACATACAGGACAGGCTTCCGGAGCTTTCTCACCTTCATAAACATAACCACATACACTACATACCCATTTTGTCATAATTAAAATCTCCTTTTTTGTTAATTAATTTTATTCTCTTTTTTGAGGTCCTCACTTATAAAACAGTTGAAAAAAGAAAAGCGTTGCATTTTTTGAAAAATTTTGTAAAAAAATTAAAAAATTTAAAAATTCGCCTCAAAAACCCTGTTTATTCTATTGACAAAAAGCCGAATTTGTTGTATAGTATATAATGTATGAATAAAAAAGAATGGAGAGTTTTCATGAACAGAGCCGAACTGAAAGAAAAAATAAAAAACAGCTTTGAGCTGTTTTGTGATATTTACGGCGAAAACAATGCCGAAGGACAAACAGACCGTTATCTTAATGCAGTTGATAAATTTTGCGAGCTTTACGGAGAAAGCGACAACCTGCAAATATTTTCCGCACCGGGACGTACAGAAATATGCGGAAACCATACAGACCATAATTTAGGCTGTGTTGTTGCAGGCAGCGTAAACCTTGACGTTATCGCAGTAACCGCTCCGAACGAATCGGGCATTATAAAGGTTAAATCGGAGGGATATGACGAGGACGTTGTCGAAATATCCGATACCCGCGTTCACGAGGAGGAAATTAATAAATCAAATTCTTTAATAAGAGGAACCGTTGCACGTTTTTCGGAGCTTGGTCATAAGGTCGGAGGCTTCTGCGCTTATACTACAACGAATGTGCTGAAAGGTTCGGGACTTTCATCATCGGCGGCTTTTGAGGCTCTTATCGGAACTATCTTAAACGGACTTTATAACGGTATGAAGATTTCGCCCGTTGAAATTGCAAAGACAGCGCAGTATGCGGAAAACGAATATTTCAAAAAACCATGCGGTCTTATGGATCAGATGGCATCAGCCGTCGGCGGAATTATAACAATAGATTTCAAGGACAAAGAAAATCCCAAAATTGAAAAAATAGATTTTGATTTTGAAAAACAAGGATATGCGCTCTGTATTGTCGATACGGGCGGAAATCATGCCGACTTAACAAACGAATATGCATCGATACCGTATGAAATGAAGTCGGTTGCAAAGTTTTTCGGTAAAAACGTTTTGAGAGAAATAACAAAGAACGATGTTATAGAAAATATTACAGCGCTTCGTAAGGAATGCGGAGACAGAGCAGTTCTTCGTGCGCTTCATTTCTTTGATGAAAACGAAAATGTTTTAAAGCAGAAAGAAGCGCTTTTGAAAAATGATTTTGACAGTTTTCTTTATTACAGTAAAAAATCGGGAAATTCGTCATATAAATATCTTCAGAATGTCTATGCAAACATAGCGCCCGATGAACAAGGAATTTCGCTTGCGCTTTATATGGCAGAGGATATTTTGCAGGGAAGAGGAGCGTGCCGTGTACATGGCGGCGGCTTTGGCGGAACAACGCAGAATTTTGTACCCAACGATATGGTAAACGATTTTAAAACACGTATGGAAAAAGTTTTCGGAAAAGGCAAATGTCATATTTTAAATATAAGAAAATACGGCGGAATAAAAGTATTGTAATTAAGAAAAGGAAAGGAATGAATATAAAATGTATCAGTATTTAACGGAACTCATGGATTATGCCATCAAAAAAAAGCTAATAGAGGAAGACGACAGAACATATTGCATTAACAGAATATTAAACTTAATAGGCGCAACGGCTTACGAAAAAACAGAATATCAAAAGCACGATAATATAGAAGAAATTCTTGACGGACTTTTGAATTTTGCATATGAAAACAAGAAAATACCTGACAACACAATCGGTTACAGAGATTTGCTTTCAGCGGATATTATGGACGTTTTGACGCCGAAGCCGAGTATTGTAAAGAATAATTTTTATTCTTTGTATGAGGAATCGCCGAAATCGGCAACGCAGTATTTTTATGACCTTTCGAGAAACGATAACTATATAATGACAGAGCGTGTAAAAAAAGATATACGCTGGAAAACAAACACAAAATACGGCGAAATAGATATTACAATCAATCTTTCCAAACCCGAAAAAGACCCCAAAGCAATTGCGGCGGCAAAAACACAGAAACAGACGGGTTATCCCAAATGCCTGCTTTGCGCTGAAAATGAGGGATATGAGGGAAGCTTGACGCATCCACCGAGAGCAAACCACAGAATTATCCCGATAGATTTAAACGGACATAAATGGTATATGCAGTATTCGCCTTATGTTTATTACAATGAGCATTGTATAGTTTTAAACAGCGAGCATACACCTATGAAAATTACGGAACAGACATTCAAAAATCTGCTTTCGTTTGTTGAAAGATTTCCGCATTACTTCATAGGTTCAAATGCCGATTTGCCTATTGTTGGCGGTTCTATTCTTACACATGACCACTTCCAGGGCGGTAATTATGAATTTGCAATGGCACGCTGTCCATACAGATTCGAGGTTAAAATCGATGGCTATGATGATATAACCGTAGGTGTTGTTGACTGGGCGCTTTCAACAATTCGTCTTAAAGGCAATAGCGTTGACAGAATCGTTGAATTGGCAGGCAAAATTCTTGCGAAATGGCGCGAATATTCTGACGAATCAAATGAAATTCTGGCTTATACCGATGCTCCGCATAATACGATTACACCTATTGCAAGACAAAAGGACGGCAATTTTGAGCTTGACCTCATTTTGAGAAACAACAGAACAACAGGGGAGCACCCACTCGGAATTTTCCACCCTCATGCTGAATATCACCATATCAAAAAGGAAAATATCGGTCTTATCGAAGCTATGGGACTTGCTGTTCTTCCGTCAAGGCTAAAGACTGAGCTCGGCGAGCTTACGCCCGAAAAGAAAGAAGAAGTAGGGCAGATTTTCGCCTGCATTTTGGAAAACTGCGGTGTATTTAAAGATACTCCCAAAGGGAATGACGGCATAAAGAAATTCCTGGAAACAATATAGAAAATAACTGTAAAAAAAGACCTGCATGGAAATTTCCCATGCAGGTCTTAACGAAAAAGCCCTTTTTCGTTAAATCTATTATTTGCAGAATCCCATGCGATTTCTTTTTGGCTTCGCCTTTAAAGAAACGCATATGGGTAAAAAATCTCCATTCCTTTGCAGAGCAAGGAATGGAGATTTTATTAAGAATGGGTTATGGTGCAAGATTAATTTCGCCCATGAAAATTATTTCGTTTGTTTCGTTATCTCTTATAATATACGAAAACGGTTTTGAAAGTGTGAAATTATATGTCATATCGGGCATAAAAGCGGTAGTTTCCATTCCGATACCCGTAACGGCCGCCTCTGTTCCGTGCTCGTTTACATCAATATATGTCTTGTGCATTACTTCGCTTATTTTTGCGGTTCCTTGGTCAAACATGGGTTCCAAATCACTTAAATCCGTAAATGCGGTTTTTATTCCCATTTGCTTTAGTATTTCGGATAGTTCCTGCGAAAATTCTGTTTTGAATTTCGGTATTGAAAGGTTTACTTTTGCATTTATAAGAGTATGCGCATTAAGTGTTTTTACAGGGTTTTTTATTTGCACTTTTCCCATCATTACGAACATACTCATTTTTCTGCCTTTATATGGAAGTTCCGCAATCTGAACGGAATCATCTTCAAAATAATTCATACGGAAAGTATCGTTCATGAAATCAATCGACGTGATTTTACCGTTTATATCCGTAAAATCCTGCTTTTTCGTAAGCTGTTCGTCAAACTGATTTGCCCAGTTTCCGTTGAAGTATACGGCATTTGCAAGATAAGCCGAAAAGTCGGCGCTTTCTGTAATGTTTTCAATTTTCCCATGCGTTTTTTCTTTTACCCAGCCGTTAATTTTTGAAAGTGCGTCTTTGTTTGTAACTGTTTGGGAATCTGCGGAAAAGTAATCTTTCAAAAGCTTTTCGTAGCTTTGCGAAAACTTCTGAACGGTATTATCCGAATTAATCCATATGGAATTTGCAGTATTTACGGTAATATTTTCATTGCTTTCAAAACGCTTTATTGTGTTTTGCATTTCGGCATTAAAAGCGTTTATGTTTTCTATTCCCAAAACGTTAAGAATTTCCTTTTGGGATTCTCCCTGCGCACCGTTTGCGAGCATCGCAAGAGCTGCCTTTACGGAAAACGGAGAAATCATATAATTTTCATTTTGGGGCATGTATGAATTAAGCGTGTCGGCAAAATCATTTTCTGCGCTCTTTACTTTTGATTCTATATAAACACGCCTTTGAACATTATCCCAAAATACGGTTGCGCCCATGTTTTCCGAAACTGCCCTTAAGGGGATATACACAATGCCGTCATGTATTTCGGCAGGCACGTCAAGGACTTTTTCTTCGCCGTTTACAGTTACTTTTGTATCGCCTATAGTCATGAATATTTCCGTGTCATGATTGCGCATGGTGATACTGTTTGTCTTTTCGTTATAGCTTACTGCACCGCCCAAAGCTTCAAAAATTCCGTCCATAGGCACAAGCGTTCGCCCTTTTGTTAAGATAGGCTCGCTTTCTGATGCGGCAGGTAATCCGTTTATGTATATTGAAACGGCATTCCCTTGTGCAAAAACGATAAGTCCACACAAAAACACTGTAAGCATAAGGGCTATCAAAAACGGTCTTTTTTGAATCATATTATCGGTCCTTTCAAATGTAGTTTTCATATATAACACTTTTTGAATGTGGAAAATGTTGCATAAGATTTAAAATTTTCCCACATTAAATTCGCATATACCCATAGCGCCGGGAGCAACCTCATATTTGTCAAACGAAATTATAACCTCGTCCGCATCGTTTATATAAAAGTTTTCTTTGCCCGTTATTTCCTTAAATGCAAAGCCGAATTCATCATCACCCAAAAAATACGTAACGCTGTCGTCTTTTTTCATTTGCTCTGTCATTTGGCTTACAATGTTATCATACAGCTTCTTTTTGTAGTCGGGGTCTGAACCGTAAAGATCGTCAAGCGTAACGAGCTTTTCTTTCTTTTTGTCAATTGTGAAAAACTTGTTGAATGCGTTTGTGCTTGCCATTGATATTTCCGTTTGAATTTTTATGGAAAAATATCTGTCGTTATTTGTAAGCACGGTGTAATTCGATGTTAAATTATAATGCCCCAAGCCGTTTGAAGCCTCTTTGTCATCCTCGTAGGTTTTTATAATTTCTTCCGCATAGTCGTTGATTTGCTTGTTGATTTCCTCTGTCAGACCACCCAGGTTTTCAATTTCGGGAATTTCCACATGAGCCTTAAAGTTTTGTTCGCTGTCATCATAAGTTCTGAAGGTAACAACACGTGTGAGAGTTCCCAAAACAGGAATGTTTTCCATTGATTTTGCAAATGCAGGACTTAAATTTACCGCTCCTGTGAATACGGCGCATATTCCCAAAACAGCATATGCGGTTTTGAAAAATCCCGAAGTGAACACGTTTTTCTTTTTTGTTTCATTTTTCATATACATCTTTCCTTTCAGTTTGTTATTAAGCTCGCTGTTTGGAGCAAAGCTTGTTTTAAGTCCGTTTTTTAACAGCTTTTCAATATCTTTCATATCATACACCCTTTCTTTTCAGACATCAGCGTCCGAAAGCTGATTTTTTAAGATTTTTTTGGCGGTAAAAAGCCGTCGTTTTACTGTTCCCTGCGGACATTTTAAAATTTTGGCAATCTCGCTTATCGAAAGCTCGGCATTGTAAAACAGCAGTATCGGCAGTCTGTACATATCGCCAAGAGCAGAAACAGCTTCCCGCAGATGCTCGTATTCTTCGTTTAAGATATACGTTTCTTCGGTATTGTCCGTGCTTTTTATTGTTATTGCGTTATCGTCGTCCATGGAAACCGAGGATAAGCTTTTTCGTATGTACCTGCGCTGTTCATTTTTGAAGATTTTTACAGCAATTCCGAAAAGATAAGCTTTTACGTTTTTTTCACTGTCAATTTTGGAGGCTTTTTCCATAGCCGTCAGGAATATCTCTTGATATAAATCATCAGGCTCGATAAGCGTTCCTTTCGTAAGATAAATGCAAAATCCGTAAACGTCTTTTCCGTAGCTGTCAACAAAATCGGATATCTTTTTACTGTCCATTTTAGCCGTTCCTTTCTGCCGTTTCGATTGCCTTCTTTCACTATATATTGTCGCGAAAATAAAAAAGGTTCGCATTTTTTATAAAAAATTTTTAAATTTTATAAAAAAGCAGACACAGCCGTGCCTGCCGATTACTCCTTTTCGGGAGGTGTGAAAATATCGGTAAAAATTTTGAATATGTTTGCGGACAGCGCCGATTCGAGGGCAAGCTCGCGCATAATCGAATTGAAATCTTTTTCCGATGCTTCTTTTTTTAAGTATGCGTCTTTGATTCTTGCAGTGTTTTCGTCCGTGATTCTCTTTTCGTACTGTCTGAATGTGTCATAAAAAGCTTTAAGCTCATCTTCAGTCAAATCTACGGGAATAATGCGCTGTATAACCGAAATGTTAAGACATTGCTTTAATATACATACCATAATGATAAACGCAAGGTGCGTTCTCGAATATTTCTTTTTTACGGGAGAGGGAATAACCTTAAGCTTAACATAATTATTTATGATAGACGGTGTTATAAATTTATCGCCCATACCTTCGCCATAGAATAATCCGAGATATTTATTCATAAGTATAATAACCTGATCCATATATAGACCTATTTCGGGAAGTTCCTCCCAGGAGGGCAGGCTATGAGTTTCAAAATTTTTTTCATATATTTCAAGTTTGTTTTTTGTTAATTTTATAATATTACTCACAATCATCAGTCCTTTTTATACAGTATATCATATATATCGAATAATTTCAATCGTTTTTGCAAAAATTATTTGTTTTTTTTATGAAAACTATTGACACAGCAGAAAAAATTTGGTAACATAGTAATGATATAAAGATAAGGCGGTGTGCAAAATGGCGTTTGAACTTATAACCGATACTTCGGCAAATTTGCCCGAAGAAATTATAGAAGCTTTCGGAATAAAAATTGTTTCACTCAGTTTTTATGTAAATTCCGTTGAATATAAGAGCTATGAAAAGGGAAAGAAAACAGATCTTTCGCAGTTTTATGATATGATGAGAAGAAAAGAGGAGGTTAAGACCTCGCTTGTTTCTCCCGAAGCATTTGAAGACATTTTTGAAAAAACCGCAAAAAGCGGGTCGGATATGCTTTATATAGGTATCTCGAGCGCACTTTCGGGTACGGTTCAATCGGCACGTGTTGCGGCAGAACTTATAAAAGAAAAATATCCCGAAAGAAACATAGTTGTATATGATTCCTTGGCGGCGTCTTTGGGACAGGGGCTTTTGGTTTACAAAGCCGCTGTTATGAAAAAAGAGGGGAAGAACATGGAGGAAATTCGGCAAATGCTTGATGATGTGCGTCTTAAGCTGTGCCATTGGTTTACGGTTGATGATTTGTTCTTCCTGTCAAGAGGCGGAAGAGTTTCGACAACAACGGCATTTATGGGAACGCTTCTCAATATTAAACCGGTCTTGCACGTTGATGATGAGGGCAGGCTTATTCCCGTCGGAAAGGTGCGAGGCAGAAAGCAGTCTTTGAATTATCTCATTGATAAATTTCGTGAGCTTAATATAAGCGGAGAAAACAGCATAATTGCAATTTCTCACGGAGACTGCTTGGAGGATGCCGAGTATGTTAAAAACGAACTTTCAAAAACATATAAATTCGATAATATAATTATAAACTGCATTGACCCTGTTATAGGCGCTCATTCGGGTCCGGGAACTCTTGCGCTTTTCTTTGTCGGTGAACACAGATAGTTTTTTGTATTGCGGCGATATTTCGCCGCAATATGTTTATTGTTTTTCCATAAATTTTAAGTCCTTCAATTCCAAAATTATGAACGGAGAGATTCTATGAAAAGAATAATTTCAGCTTTTATTTGTGTGTTGGTTTTTATCCTTTCTTCGTGCGATTATCCTGCTGTCCCCATAAATGAGACGGGAGAAAACCAAAACGGAGAAATTAAGACGGAGGAAGCCGACGCAGCCTTGCGAGAGCCCCTCGCAGAACAACAAAATGAAAAAAAAGAGCCTGAGGAAAAGCTCGATACGGCAGAACAAAAGCCGAAGACGGCGGAACAAAAGCCGGCGGCTAATCAAGAAAAGCCCGTCGCTGCGGCTAAGGCTCTTGACCGAACAAAGCACGGCTTTGGATATTCTCCCAATTCGGAGCATAAGCAGGTTTCCATCGGTAAGAAATATGAAGATATGATGACTGCTTACGGCGCGTTTTTTATAGACAGAGCAAACACGGCAAATATATATCTGACTATGGACGAGGGTTATGAAAACGGATATACGCCTGCTATTTTAGATACCTTGCGGGAAAAGGGAGTCCCGTGTACGTTTTTTGTAACAAAGCCGTATCTTGATAAAAATCCCGCTCTTGTAAAGCGAATGATAGACGAAGGGCATACAGTCGGAAATCATTCGGTCAATCATAAATCAATGCCGACTTTAACCGATGAAGAAGCAAAAAAAGAGATAACCGTTTTGCATGATGAGGTTCTGGCAAAATTCGGTTATTCCATGAAATATTTCAGACCGCCCATGGGCGAGTATTCGCAGGCTTCGCTATATACGGCGCAGTCCCTGGGATATAGGAGCGTTTTTTGGAGCTTTGCGTACAGAGATTGGGAAACAAATAATCAAAAAGGAAAGGATTATGCCGTAGAAAGCGTTGAAAAAGGTATTCATAACGGCTGTATCCTGCTTCTCCATGCCGTTTCAAAGGATAATGCGGAAGGCTTGGGAGAAATTATAGACAGATTGAGAGCGAAGGGATATGTATTTTCTTCGCTTGATAGGATAGTGTGCAGAAAGGAATAAATATGACTGAAAAAACAATTGCCGAGCTTAAGCAAATAGCTAAAGAAAAAGGCATAAAAAATATATCAAAGCTGAAAAAGAGCGAGCTTATCGAGACTATAATGCGTGCCTCCGAAAAGCTTTCTGCGAAAAAATCGGAAGAACAGACAGAGGACGAACAGTTTGAAAAAGCCGAAAAGGTTGAAAAGACTGAAAAAAATCAAAAAAAAGAAACGCATGAAAATAATGATATAAGCGGGGTTATACAGGTTTTGGAGGACGGCTTCGGATTTATAAGATGTGAAAACTTTTTAACGGGAACAGATGATTGCTATGTTTCACCGACATTTATAAGAAAATTTAATTTAAAAACGGGCGATATGGTTTGCGGCAACACAAGACCTCCGAGAGACGGGGAGCGTTTTCCCGCACTTATTTATATAAAAACCATAAACGGAGACGCCCCCGGGGTGGCGATTCACAGAACGGACTTTGATGATTTAACGCCGATTTTCCCCGATGAAAGAATCCGTTTGGAGGCGCAGGGAGCGTCATATTCAATGCGTCTTATAGACCTTGTTTCTCCTATCGGAAAAGGGCAGAGAGGTATGATAGTATCGCCTCCCAAGGCAGGAAAAACAACGCTTCTGAAAGAAATAGCAAACAGCATTACAAAGAATTACCCCGACATACACCTTATTGTACTTTTGATTGACGAACGTCCCGAAGAGGTTACGGATATAAAAGACAATATAAAAGGTGAGATAATTTATTCAACCTTTGACCAGCTTCCCGAACATCACATTCAGGTTGCGGAAATGGTTTTGGAGCGTGCAAAGCGTTTGGTTGAACATAAAAAAGATGTTGTTATTTTACTTGATAGCTTAACGCGTCTTTCAAGAGCGTATAACCTTGTCATTCCCTCAAGCGGAAAAACGCTGTCGGGCGGTATTGACCCCGGAGCGCTTCATAAACCTAAAAAGTTTTTCGGTGCGGCAAGAAATCTGCGTGAGGGCGGAAGCCTTACGATTCTTGCAACTGCGCTTGTGGAAACGGGAAGCCGTATGGACGACGTTATATTTGAGGAATTTAAGGGAACAGGCAATATGGAGGTTCATCTTGATAGAAAAATGTCGGAGCGCAGAATATTCCCCGCAATCGATATAAATAAATCGGGAACGAGAAGAGAAGATTTGCTCATGAGCACAGATGAACTGAAAGCCGTTTATTCCATACGCCGTGCATTCAACGAATGTCCCCCGTATGAAGTAACGGAAAAGCTTATCTCAAATATTGTACGTACGAAAAATAATAAAGAATTTGTGGAGCTGATTCAAAAAGCTTTATAAAAAGAAGATGCGGATTTTAGTCCGCATCTTCTATTATTGTTCCCGAAAGTCCCTGTATTGCAAGGGGCGCTTTTTCAAGTGAGGCAATGACGGCACGTCTGCCTTTTTTGCTTTTTGCAAATTTTATTCCCGCTTTAACCTTTGGGAGCATACTGCCCGGAGCAAAATGCCCCTCGTTGCAGTATTGTTCCGCTTCCTTTACACTCATTTTTTCAAGCACTTTTTCATCAGGCTTTCCGTAATTTAACGACACTCGGTCGACAGCGGTTAAAATAAAAAGATACTTTGCGTCAACCGATTCCGCAAGCAAGGCGCTTGCAAAATCCTTATCTATAACAGCGTCGACGCCTTTGTAGCCGTCCTGCGTTTTTATTACAGGGATGCCGCCTCCGCCGCAGGCAATTACTACAAATTCGTTATCCAAAAGATTTAAAATAGAATCCTTTTCCACTATATTTTTCGGAAGGGGAGAGGCGACAACACGTCTGTACCCTCTGCCTGCGTCCTCTCTATAAACTTTTTCGGGATTTTCCGCCATAAGTTTTTTTGCCTCGTCCTCGGTGTAGTAAATACCTATAGGTTTTGTCGGATTTTTAAAGGCATCGTCATTTTCATCGACCTCCACCTGCGTAACCATTGTAGCAACGTGCCACGGCATACCCTCGCGCGTAAGCGCCTTTTG
>USLP01000020.1 GCA_900555525.1 uncultured Eubacteriales bacterium | reverse complement strand
TTGTTCAAACCGACCGTTTTTTGTATGTACCGTTCAAGAATAAAAAGCAAAGGGCGGATATCGCAAAAAACGGTAGCCGCCCTTTTTATATTAAAACATCCTCAGCAATAAGCCGAATGGGGCTTTAGTCAGCGTGTTTTATCAGCAGCCGCAGCCACAGCTGTTGTTGTCACAACCACAGCCGCCGTTGTTTCCGCCGCAACAGCAGAGAACGATGATAAGAAGAATAATCCATGAGCAGCAACCGTTGCCGTTACCAAAGTTACACATACGCTTACCTCCTTTCGTTTACACTACATATTATTGCAAAATGAGAAATGTGTGACATCAAAAAATGACGGCTGCGAAAATATTCGTAACCGTCATCAATTGTAATTATTTAATTAAACATTGAATCTGAAAAGAACGACATCGCCGTCTTTCATAACATAGTCCTTGCCTTCACTGCGGACAAGACCTTTTTCTTTTGCGGCTGTCATACTTCCGCAGGCGATAAGGTCGTCATATGCGATAACCTCGGCTCTGATAAATCCACGCTCAAAATCCGAGTGAATTTTGCCTGCTGCCTGAGGTGCTTTTGTTCCTTTTTTGATTGTCCATGCACGAACCTCCTGTTTGCCGGCTGTAAGGTAGGAGATAAGTCCGAGAAGTGCATAGCATTCCTTGATAAGTCTGTCAAGACCGCTTTCCTCAAGTCCCATATCGGCAAGGAACATTTCCTTTTCTTCCTTGTCCATTTCAACGATTTCTTCCTCAATCTGAGCACAGATTGGAAGAACGCCGGCGTGTTCCTCGGCGGCAATCTTTTGAACAGCCTTGTAGCCCTCGTTTGAGTCGATGCCGTTTGAGAAATCCTCGTCACTCATATTTGCGGCATAGATAACAGGCTTGTTTGTGAGAAGCGCAACCTCTGAAAGAATTGCCTTTTCGTCATCGTCACATTCAACACTTCTTGCAGGCTTGCCCTCGTTGAGTGCGGCAAGAACTCTTTCAAAAAGGTCGATGTCTTTCTGATACTTTTTATCGCCCTTGAGCATTTTCTTTGTCTTGTCAATTCTGCGTTCGAGCATTTCAACATCGGAGAGAATAAGCTCAAGATTAATTGTTTCAATGTCACGGGCAGGGTTGATGTTGCCTTCAACATGGATAATGTCATCGTTTTCAAAGCAACGGACAACATGAACGATAGCGTCACATTCACGGATGTTTGAAAGGAACTTGTTGCCGAGTCCCTCGCCCTTTGACGCACCCTTTACAAGACCTGCAATATCTACAAATTCAATTGATGCAGGAGTATATTTGTCAGGATCATACATTTCCGCAAGTTTATCAAGTCTTTTGTCCGGAACTGCAACAACACCGATATTCGGTTCAATTGTGCAGAAAGGATAGTTTGCGCTCTGAGCACCTGCGTCTGTAATTGCGTTAAAAAGAGTACTTTTGCCGACATTTGGAAGTCCGACGATTCCGAGTTTCATTTATTTTCACCTCAAATAATATTCGGGCAATGCTTGCCTATTTTCACTGAATATTGTATTATTATATCGTATGGATGTTTACTCTGTCAATTCACAGACGAGTAATGCACACTTTGTTAAGTATATCACATAAAATTGCTTTAAACAATAAGAAAGGAAATTTTTATGAGCGAAATAAATACATATTCTGTAACAATTAAGGTGGAAGAAGAAAATCTTGCCGTTTCAATGGGCAGCGGCAGTCTTTGTGTGCTTGCAACTCCGTGCGTTGTGGCTCTTATGGAAAATGCCGCCGCAGCTCTTGCAGACAAGGTTCTTGACAATGATGAGCTTACAACTGTCGGCACGATGATTTCAATTGAGCACACAAGCCCCACTCCTCTCGGTGCTGAGGTTACGGCAACAGCCGGTCTCAAAAGCGTTGACGGCAGAATGTTTAATTTTGAAGTTTTTGCCGAAGATAAAAAGGGTGAAATTGCAAGAGGCACTCACACAAGAGTAAGCGTAAAATCAGAAAAATTTCAGATGAAGGCGGACAGCAAGTTTGATGAATAAGTACAAATATTATCTGTTTGACCTTGACGGCACAATCAGCGAGAGCGCATTGGGCATAAGAGAGTCACTTGAAAACGCAATTAAAAGTATGGGCAAGCCGTTGCCGAATCTTGACGATTACACATTGTACATCGGACCGCCGTTGCTCGATACATTCCGCAATATCTGCCGTTTCAATGAGGAAGAATCGGCAAGAGGCGTTGAGATTTATCGTGAATACTACAACACCAAGGGCAAGCTTGTGAACAAGCTTTATGACGGCATTGACAGGATTCTTGCAGAGCTTAAAAACAGCGGTGCAAAGCTTGCCGTGTGTTCGTCAAAGTATGAAAAGTTTGCCGAAGAAATTACAGAACTTCTCGGTGTGCATGATATGTTTGACGCAATCTGCGGTTCAACACTTGACGGCAGTCGAAAAGATAAAAAAGACCTTATTCCGTATGCAGTCGAAAGACTTGGCGGCAACCTTGAAAATGACAGAGAAAATATCGTCATGATAGGTGACACTTGGTTTGACACAAAGGGCGCAAGACTTTGCGGTGTTGATTTTGTCGGTGTTGAATATGGCTACGGCGACCTTGAAAGCATGAAAAAAGAGGGCGGCAGGGTGTTTGTAAAAACAACGGCAGAACTCTTGGATGTTCTTACAAAGTAAATAATTTGAAATCGGACAAACGGAATTATCCGAAGATTTTTCGCATACATTTTATCAGAGAATAAAATGTGCGGAGGATTTATAATGTTCGTTTTTAATTTAAAAATTAAGGCTAAGAAAACGGTAATTTTGGCGGCGGTGCTGTCCGTAACAGCGGCAATAATATGTACAGCCGTCACGGTTGCAATAAATTCACGGTTGCCCGATACAGCCGTGAGTGATAAAACAGGGGAGTATTCTCTTGTGCTTAATGACGGTGAGGAGAAAAAATTTCTTGAACAGTTCGGAGTTGAAACCGCTGACGCAAAGCCTGAGAAAAGGTCGGTGGTAATTCCGTCGGATTTTAATAAATATTATGAGGAATACAACGAACTACAGAAGAAAATCGGACTTGACCTCGGAAAATTTAAAGGCAAAGAGGTTACGGAGATTATCGTTCCCCTGGAAAAGCCAAAGGATAACAATGCCGTTTTGCTTGTTTACAAAAACAGGGTAATCGGCGGACACATTACAAACGGAGAATACGGCAGTAAAAATCTGCCGCTTGTTGATTAAGATGGAAAGACTCGATAAAATTATTTCGTCACAAAGAGCCGACGGCAGAAAAGAGGTTCAAAAGCTCATAAAAAGCGGTGCGGTTCTTGTGAACGGAAAAATCTGTAAAAAGCCCGATACTAAGGTTGACCCCGGCAAGGATGAAATTGTTGTGGACGGACAGGCTTTGAATTACAGCAAATACATATATATAATGATGAACAAGCCTGCGGGAGTTGTGTCGGCAACCGAGGACAGACAGTTTAAGACTGTTATTGATATTATCCCCGAGGATATGAAACGAAAGGGACTTTTTCCCGTGGGCAGACTTGACCGTGACACAGAGGGATTGCTTCTTATTACAGATGACGGTGACTTTGCGCACAGCATAACCTCGCCTAAAAAGCATGTGGACAAGAAGTATGTTGCAAAGCTTGACGGAGAAATCACAGAAGATACCGTAAAGGCTTTTTCTGACGGAATTGAGTTCTCTGACGGTACGAAGTGTCGCAGTGCCGTGCTTGAATGTGACGAAAATGATAAAAAAACAGGAATTGTCACAATTTGTGAGGGTAAATATCATCAGGTTAAAAAAATGTTTTTGTGTTGTGGATTAAAAGTTGTGCATCTTCAACGAATTTCAATAGGCAGTTTGTATCTTGATAGCAATTTGCACATAGGCGAGTGCAAATTGTTAACGGATTTGGATAAAAAGTCGGTTTTTATCGGCAATATACACTAAAAAATGCATCTGAATTTTATCCTGTGTCGGTTTTAAATAAAATAATGCATATATCTTTGGTCAATTTCGGTATGGTCAAATTGTGCGAAAAGTGGTATATTATTGTATGTAATAAAGCTAAGGACTTTATCGTTATCGACTAATTGGAGGTTTATACACAATGGCAAATGTTTCATTAAGACATGTTTACAAGATTTATGACGGCGGTGTAACTGCTGTTACAGACTTCAATCTTGAAATTGCCGACAAAGAATTCATCATTCTCGTTGGCCCTTCAGGTTGCGGTAAATCAACAACCCTCAGAATGATTGCAGGTCTTGAGGATATTTCAAAGGGTGAGCTTTACATCGGCGATACACTCGCAAACGATGTTGCTCCTAAGGACAGAGATATCGCAATGGTATTCCAGAACTATGCTCTTTATCCTCATATGACTGTATATGATAATATGGCATTCGGTCTTAAACTCCGTAAGTTCTCTAAGGAAGAGATTAAGAGAAGAGTTGAAGAGGCTGCAAGAATCCTTGGTATCGAGCAGTATCTTGACAGAAAGCCAAAGGCTCTTTCAGGCGGTCAGAGACAGCGTGTTGCTCTCGGTCGTGCTATCGTTCGTAACCCGAAGGTATTCCTTCTTGACGAACCGCTTTCAAACCTTGATGCTAAGCTCCGTGCTCAGATGAGAACAGAGATTTCAAAAATTTATCAGCGTCTCGGCACAACATTTATCTATGTAACCCATGACCAGACAGAGGCTATGACAATGGGTACAAGAATCGTTGTTATGAAAGACGGTGTTGTACAGCAGATTGATACGCCTCAGAATTTGTATGAACATCCTGTTAATATGTTCGTTGCAGGATTTATGGGAAGCCCCCAGATGAACTTCCTGGACGCTAAAATGTCAGAAGAAGACGGCGGCTACTATCTCACATTTGCAGGCGGAAAAATCAAAATCCCCGAATCAAGACTTAACGATAAAGTTAAAGCTATGGTGGGCAAGGAAGTTACTTTCGGTATCAGACCCGAAAACGTAAGCGATGAGGACAGATACTTAAAGGCTCATTCCGATGCAATCGTAGAAGTTAAAGTTGATATCACGGAAATGATGGGTGCAGAAACATATCTTTATGTAAACTGCGGCGGCGTTAATATGATTGCAAGGGTTGATCCGTCAACAACGGCGAAAGTCGGAGATACAATCAAGGTTGCTTTCGATATTTCAAAGCTCCACATCTTTGACAAAGATACTTCCTTAACTCTTACGGATTAATTATAACGTAGTTCTTAATAAAACCCGATGCACTTTTTGGTTCATCGGGTTTTTGAACAAATAAGTATTTTTTCCAAACGAAAGGATTTTAATTTACAGCTATGGAATTTAACGCAAGAATAGCAGGCATAAAAATAAAATTTTCGGGCGAATTGGGCGGCGAATTTCTAAATAGGGTAAAGCCGTACCGTGATTATTTCAATACTCCCGATGTTACGGTTCTGTATAAGCTTACCGATAATGTCGTTATCCCCGAAGACAGACAGGATATAAAGCAGGTGAGCGACAGGACGTGGTTTTATCATAACGGAAAATTTTGCTTTGCGGACTTTAACGAGCAGATAAATAAGTACGTTCTTTTTGTTTCGATTGTTCCCGATACGGTTGAGATAACCGTCTATGACCTTAAGGACGAGGACGAAATC
Source organism: uncultured Eubacteriales bacterium (assembly GCA_900555525.1). GTDB lineage: Bacteria > Bacillota > Clostridia > UMGS1840 > UMGS1840 > UMGS1840. The sequence goes on along the minus strand of USLP01000020.1, from coordinate 5,628 downwards.
GAGCTTATAAACGAAGCCTTGAGAGAGTATAAAAAGCTTGCGCCCAACATAAAGGAGCGTGCGGCGGCTGAAAATGCGTCCTTTAACAGGGATTGTCTGCTTCTTAATTCGACAGACCAGGCTGTGCATTATGTCCTTTTGTACCATAAAGTGCTTGAAATCCATGCATCGGCAATTGCCGTAAACGGCGAGGGAATTATTTTTTCCGCACCGTCGGGAACGGGAAAAAGTACCCAAACGGCACTATGGGAAAAATATTATAAAGCAACAATTATAAATGACGATTCACCGCTTATTTCCGCCGATGCGGACAGCGTGCTTCTGCACGGCTCTCCATGGGCGGGAACAACGGGCATCAACAAAAATATGAGCGTACCCCTAAAGGCGGTTATATTTTTAAAACAGGCGCCCGAAAATACTCTTTCACCGCTGACACCCCTGCAGGCGCTTCAGTTTCTTTTAAGGGAACTTTTAATGCCGTGTGATCGTCAGCTTATTGATAACGTTTATACACTTTTAAATCTCGTACTTGCAAGTGTACCGTGTTATCTGCTGTCATGCACGCCCGAACGTGAAGCGGCGGATATTGTGTATGATGAACTTTTTGGAAAGGAAAGGTTATAATAATGAAAAAAACTAAAAAAATTTTAAGTATTCTGTTTGTTTTTTCTATCGTTTTGTCGCTTGGGATTACCGCATTTGCGGATTCAGCGCTCACAATAACATTACAGATAGATAATCCGTATATGACGGTAAACGGAACAACAAAGGAAATTGACCCCGGTATCGGAACAATGCCCGTTATCCAAAATTCGAGAACGCTCCTCCCCGTAAGAGCCGTTGTTGAAGAAATGAACGGCGAGGTAGCTTGGAACGGCGACACAAGAGAGGTTACTCTCACAAGAGGCGGAAATAAAATTCTTCTTACAATAGATAATACGGCGGCTTACTTAAACGGTACGGCAAACACGCTTGACTGCGCCCCCGTTATCATGAACGGCAGAACAATGCTCCCTATAAGATTTATTGCCGAAAGCTTTGGCTTTACGGTTGGCTGGGACGAGAACACACGTACTGTTACGCTTACGGAGCAGGGAACAAAGACCGAAACATCATATTCCGATGATGTTTTAAAAACTGTTTACAATGCAACAATGCTTTTGGGAAATGACGTTCCCTACAGCGAAAATGCAACAATCACTTACGGTCAGCTTTCAAAAGCGGGCGTAACAATCTACATGAACGAAAATGAAACGAGCTATGCGGGTCTTGATACAAAGTATCTTTTTGAGCATAAGTACGCAAGAGATTTCTATGCGGCAGGCAGAGATGTTCTCAAAAACGTTGAAGTTAATGCGGAAAATATCGATAAAAACGTAACCGTAGGCGAAGCGATAGACGTGCTTACATACTATCTTGCGAAGCGCAACGACAATAAGGTAACGTTTGATAAAACGGCGCTTCTTAAGGGTGCTGACAGAAATACGCAGATTACGCATAAACAGTTTGCAATTCTTACGGCAGAGCTTGACGATATTGCGCCTATATTGGTAAAGATTGAAATTGCGCATGACGGAAGCACGAAAAACGTTCCCGTAAAAATTCAAAAAGACCTCTCAAAATATCCCAAAAACAGCGGAGATTTCAGAGTTATTTTAGAGGACGTGCCTCTTAAAATGTATACGGGAGCTTTTGAAGTAAGCGCAAGCAAAAAAGACCAAAAGCCTGTTATGACATACGATTTTTCAAGAGATTACAGAGATATTTTCCTCGGTATTTTATCACCGTGGGTTAAATCCGCAAACGAAAAAGCAGGAGTGGAAATGAAAATGACATACTATCCCTCCCTTTGCATAGATAACGGAAACGGCTACACGATGAGAGTTCGTATAGACCTTATTTCCGTAAACGGCGATAAAACGCTCGGAGATATTTTCACAGCCTCCGACGGTTCAAAGCCGAATATCGCTTTGAAATCGGGAACTTCTTTCTTCTGTGATTTAAGAAATAACGGAATTATAGATAATGTTGTTATGCCGAGCGAAAATCTCACGGTTTCGGGACTTATGTATTTCAAATAAGGAAGCGAAAGGATAATTAAAATATGATATTTATAATTATAGCGCAAATTGTTATTTTACTTGTAAATTTGGCATTGCTTATAATTTCAAAGCTTACGACGGATTTTCATCAGCTTATATACATTATCCCCGTTGTAATTTATTCAATATCGATGATTGTGTTCTATATGTCATACTTGAAAACAACAAGCAAATACCACCAGGGTGTCTACGGTGCGATTATAGTCGCCGCGGCGATATGTATGAATATAATGTACGCAGTAACCGAAATTTTTATAGAAGACCCCGAAAACCCCGTGCTGTTCTATATATGCACATCGGTAGCGCAGGTTATTAATCTGATGTTCTTATTCAGCTATATGAAACAGTTTGCGATGCGCCTTATGGGTTCGTCCCAGCTTCTTATACATAAAATTTTATCTTATGTATTTGTTGTGCTGTCGCTGATTACGCTGTATTCATGCTTTGTAAACGTATTTTTGACGGTTCTTCTGCTTATAGCGACTTCGTTTTTTGCGGCGGTTGCGTCGGTAATGTTTTTAATTGCGGCACGGTCAAGGCACAGATAAACGGAAGCGGACGGTTTTAAACCGTCCGCTTTTTTTAGCCCTCTATTTGCTTTTTTAGCTTTTCCGCTTTATCCGTAAGCTCGCGCAAACGTTTTTCAGCCTCCGCTCGTGCGGCTTTTCCGCTTCCGAAAAGCTTAAGCTTATTTTTGTCTGAAATGATTCTTTGCTCGTTGATTTTTTCAAGTATGTGCGTATATTCGTCTTTCATCTTTGCAAGCTCGGCTTCGTAATCGTATATAACCGAGCCGTCCGTCATAAGCGGACTCAAATTTTCGTCAGCACGCAGAACTTCAACCTTACCCTTTAAAATTCCGATAGCGTGCTTTTCGATATAATCCGCAAAAACGTCTTTATCACCGTCAAAATCAATTACGAAAATATATTTAAATTCGCTTGCTTCATATGCGTAATGAGCAAATATTTTTCTGACCGCCGACTTGCCTTTGAAATATTCCGCCGTTTCTTTTTTTAACTCCGACAGCATATCTTCGGGAAATTCCGCCGTCTTTACGAGGCGGCTGCCGAGTCGTATTTCATTTTTGAAAGCGCTGAGCCTTTCCGAAAGCTTTAAAACAGCCGATACCATGCTTTTGTTTACCGCATTGTTTATTTCCTGCGGATCTATTGCGATTCCGTCTATTTCGGGAACGTTTGACGCTTCGGCAAGCTTTACAAAATCGTTTACGACAAATTTCATGTCATGCCCCTTATACATCTGCGCAAACTGGTCAAAATCCGTGAATGCGGGCGTCCATTTCGTACCGTCCTCCCTTTTCAGATACGGGATAGAAATATTAAGCTTGCCCTCCTCGACTTGCGCTTTTTCGTTTATGATGACGGGCATAATAAATTTTCCGTCCAGAAGCTCAAAGCACATTTTAGTAACGAAATAATTGATTTCCTGCGCCTTTTTTTCATATTCCTCTTTGGAATATCTGCGCTGTAAAAAACGAAGCTCCGCAAAGCAAAGCGACGGATTGGCAAGCTTTTTGAAATCGCCCTCCGTGTACGTATAGTCGTTTTTTGGGAAAATATCCTCCGCATTTATCGCCGCAACGCTTGCGTTAATACGAAAATGCTTGTAGCCGTTTTTGTGAAGACTTTCAAAAAGTGCGGGGAAATCCTTGTTTTCCGCTTTTTTTATAAATACAAATTCTTTGTCGGCGCTGAAATATTTTTCAATGCTTTCCTGTGCCTTTTCCATGTCTGTGAAAAGCCATGCAATACCGTTGTTATCTATAAACGGAAAATTCTTGACGTTTCCGTAAATAAAATAAAGCTCCGGCGCATTTTTGAGTTTTTCCGTAAGTATCTTATAGAAAAAAATCTTCCTTTTTAAGATATCCTCTTTGTTGGACGTCTTTGCCGTTACGGTGTTGTCCTTGGGATTATATACGGGCGCACTGTCGGGCGTTATGAATTTTTCCGCATTTGCCGTAATCAGAATAAGCTCCGTATAGCTTAAATTTTCAATATCCGTAACGAGTGCGTCCCGGTTGAAAAAGTAATCGCGGAAAAGCTCGTTTATTCTTTCTTTTGTTATTTCATTTTCTGCCATGCCGTTTACCTGCTTTCTTTCTGAAATTCAGCGACGATTTTGTGAATCGGAACTCCCGCTTCCGAAAATCTGCGCTCATATTCCGTCATAATGTTGCCTTCGGGCTTTTCTGCGTGAAGGTCATTATATATTTCTTTTATATTCATCGGGAAATTTTTCATTTCTTCTACGGAAAATTCCCATAGCTTTACATTGTCTGTTTTAAATTCCACATGACCGCTTTCTTTAAGTACGGTTTTGTATTTTTCCAAAAATCCGGTGTGAGTAAGCCTGCGTTTTTTCTGCCCCGATTTCGGCCACGGGTCGGAAAAATTCAGATAAATGGTATCAACTGAACCTTCGGGGAAAACTCTGTCTATAATTTCCGCGTCTATATTTGCAAAACGCAGATTTTCTATCCCTTGCGCCTTTGTCGCCGCAATAGCGATAACGTCGGAGCATTTTTCGAAGGCTATGTAATTTATATTTGGGTTTTGCCGTGCCAGCTCGGTTATAAAATCTCCCTTTCCTGCACCTATTTCAAGGCAAAGCGGATTTTTGTTTTTGAATATTTCCTCGCTGTTTACAAGCTCGCCGTCATGAAGCGTAATAAAAAAATCTTTATAAAGCTCCAGTCTTTTCGGCGTGCATTTCTTTTTTCTCATTCTCATTTTAAGCTAATTCCTCATATTTTTTTGTGTTTGCATCATAGGGGCGGACCCCACATGTCCGACCGTTCCATAGGTTTGTACTTTTTAATTATATCATATATTTCAAAAAAATACAAGTAAAAAAGCGAAAAAAACACAAAATTAACCTTTTTTGCGTTTTTTGGTCGATAAGTTTTTTCGTTTCACCGACAAATAAAGACAGCATTTTTGTAATATTTCTGATATAATAGCATAGTAGGAATCAGAAAGGGTGAAACAATATGACTATGAGTGCGGTGAAAGAAAAAATTTCCGCTCCGAAAAAGGAACGGAAACAGCTTAAAAGGACGGCTTTGGTTTTGATACGGTTTGCGATATGCTTTTTATCTGCGAGGACAAGCTTGTTTTTGGAGCTTCGGCCGTTCGGGATAAGCTCCGTCCTGGCTTTGGGCGGCGGTCCGATTGCGTACATCGGCGCAATGCTGGGCTATTTCTCGTGCGACAGCTTTGAGGGACTTTTTTATACAACTGTTGTATACATAATGAAAATTTTTATAAAAAACGAAAAGGCAGACTGCGCACTGCTGCTTGTGGGCGGTGCAATAGTATATGCCGCCATAATTTTGCAGGGCGGATTTTTGCCGTACAGCGTTATTTTGCGCTTTATTTCCGTAATTGTTACGGCATTTTCGTATTTCCCCATAAAAAAAGGTTATAAGGCACAGTTTAAAAAGCCGTTTTCGCTTAAATTTACAAAAAAAGAAGGCTATTGCTCACTGTTCCTGCTGTTT
>USLP01000019.1 GCA_900555525.1 uncultured Eubacteriales bacterium | reverse complement strand
CGGCGCGTATAAAATAGAAAACGTGCGCTTGTACGATATGTTTGCGCAGACTTCCAATGTCGAAACGCTTGTCGTGTTTTCAAAAAAAAACTAATTGAAATTCGTTAGGGATAAATAATCAAATCCCTAAACGGCAAATAATTTGATATTAAGTCCGGCTTTTTGTCGGGCTTTTTTGTTTGCGGTAGTGGTGTCGGTTTTTTGAAGCGACGTTTTCGCTTATGGTGACAGTGTCGGGCTTTTTTGCGCGGTGATGTTCTTGCTTGCAGAAGTACCGTTGTACTTTTTTTGCGGTGGCGATATTTTTTTGCGCGCTATAAGGCTTTATAAAAAAATTCGGGCGAACGAAAACACCTTCCGCCACGCCTTGCGGCGCAACGGAAGGTGTTTAACGGATTACACTTCTTTTCTCCTTTTCCCTACGAGCATACATATAATACCACATTTTTGAATAGCCGTCAAATAATTTGAATAATATTATAAAAATAATTTTATGATTTTTTAATATTTTTTATCGAACAATGTCGAATAGTGTCGAAAACCGAAGTTCTTGGCTTATAATGCAACAAAGTTGTCCTAAAATGCAAAGTTTTTAAAATTAAACTTATTTAAAGTCCTTCGACGGGCGAATATAGATTGACAACCCGCCCGCGTTATGGTATAAATAAATAGAAAAAATATATATATCATAAATTTGTCATGTACAGTGAAAAGTCGTTTGTTTGTAAGAGTTTTCTAATTTGAGTTTGTTTATAGCTTTAAAAAAAGACTAATTACAACAAATAATAAACTTTTTCACCGGGCATACGCGGGCTGTGAGAGTATTAAAAAAGAGCGCAGCTCGTAGGAGAACAAAATGGAAAAAGAAACAAAGCAATTGTTGAAAAACAGCGCAGACAAAGAAAAGTGTGTTGTTTGCGGCGCATTAACCGATTATTCGACGGAAACACCTATAGGCGAGAGAGCCTATTATATCGAGGGAGCCGGGCAACTCTGCCAAAAATGTTATTACGAAATTTATCTTAAGAAACAGGAGAAAGCGGAATGAGCGAGCAAGTACATAAGCTGACAATATTACAAAAATTTTATAGAGGTTTAAAAGTCCTCGCCGATTTCTTAATAGCCTTAATAGCGTTGATTGTTCTGTCTCCGCTTTTCATAATCGTGGCGATTTCTATTAAAATCGATTCAAAGGGTCCGGTGTTCTTTGTTCAAAAACGCATCGGCAAAAATGGTAAGCTGTTTAATTGCGTAAAGTTCAGAAGCATGTCTGTCGAAGCAAGACATGACGTTGCCGGTTATGAGTATGCTGAAGTAAATTCTTATATTACTAAGGTCGGCGCTTTTTTGAGAAAGACCAGTATTGATGAATTACCGCAACTCTTCAATATGCTGACTTTCAAAATGAGCTTAATAGGCTATCGTCCCTCACAAGCTAACGAAAAAGAATTGAACGATGCTCGTGAAAGCTATGATATGTATCAAATTCGCCCGGGTGTAACCGGTTGGGCGCAAGTCAACGGTCGTGATGTCTTAGCCGCTCATCCCACAAAGAAAGCCGCGTTTGATGCGTATTATCTCAAACATTTCTCCTTGTGGCTCGATATAAAGATTTTCTTTATGACTATAGCTAAAGTTTTCAAAGGTGACGGAGTAGAAGAGGGCGTTTTAGCCGATAACGAGAAAAAAAAGACGGAAAATAAACCCGTTGAGACGAAAGAAGTTGTTGTTGCGGATACGGCTGTCAAGCCTATAGTAAGTCAAGGCATGGATGAGAAACCTGCAGGACAGAGAAACGCTGTTTGATATTGAGGAGTGCAGATAATGCAAAGCACAAATGAAGTACAAAGTAAAAACGAGGAGAAACAATGAAATGAAGATCGCTTTTATAGGCAATAGTGGTTTAAGTATATATGGTTATCGTAAAGAGTTAGTAGAAAGGTTATTGTCGGATGGTCACTCAGTTAGTATTCTGGCACCTCAAGGAGATTTCGTTCAAGAACTGAAAGATATGGGGTGTACTGTTTACGAAACGCAACTTGATAGGCATGGAACGAATCCTTTAAAAGATTTGAAACTTTTGAAACGTTATAAGAAAGTTTTAAAAGAAATATCTCCGGATTATGTGTTTACATATACTATAAAACCTAATATTTATGGTGCTATTGCTTGTAAAAAATTAAAAATTCCATGTATCGTTAATATAACTGGTTTGGGGACGGCGGTAGAAAACGGCGGAATCATGCAAAAAATTACGACCATGCTCTACAAGTTTGCATTAAATAAATGTCAAACAATTTTCTTTCAGAACACTGAAAACAGACAATTTTTCATTGATAAAAAAATTTATGTTGAAAAGCATAAGTTGTTGCCGGGGAGTGGCGTTAACTTGACGAGATTTACGCCATCTCCAATGCCTAACACGGATACAGTTGATTTTGTGTTTATTTCGCGTTTGATGAAAGAAAAAGGCGTGGACCAATATTTTGAAGCGGCAAAATATATTAAAGAGAAGTATCCTTATACAAGGTTCCATGTGTGCGGTTTTTGTGAAAAAGAGTATGAACAACAAATGAAAATTCTCAAAGAGAGCGATACGATAATATATCATGGAATGGTGAAAGATATCGCAACGATATTGAAAGATGTTCATTGTGTTATTCATCCGACATATTATCCAGAGGGGTTGTCTAACGTTCTGCTTGAAGCATGTGCTTGCGCAAGACCTATTATCACTACAGATAGAGCGGGATGCCGTGAGGTCGTTGACGACGGGATAAACGGCTTTGTCGTTAAGCAAAAAGATAGCGAAGATTTGATTAAGCAGATTGAAAAATTTTTATCTCTTTCAAATGCCGAGCGTTATCAAATGGGACTAAACGGTAGAAAGAAAGTTGAACGCGAGTTTGATAGAAATATTGTAATAAATGCTTACTTAAAAGAAATTGGAGAAAAAGTTTGACAAGTTGGTGGTTGTATTGAAGTACATTAACAAACTTAAAAAATAGAAATGGAATTATAAAATATGGTTAGGGTATTACATGTTTTAGGCGGATTGGCTCGCGGTGGCGCCGAAACAATGGTGATGAATTTATATAGAGCGGTTGATAGGTCGAAGATTCAATTTGATTTTATAATTCATACGGATAAACATCAAGATTATTATGACGAGATAATTGCGTTGGGCGGAAGAATATATACTATTCCGAAGTTTGACGGGAAGAATATATTCAAATTGAGATCAATTTGGAAAAGATTTTTTAAAGAACATCCGGAGTATAAAATTCTTCATTCGCATGTGCGTAGCTATGCTTCAATTTATATTCCTATTGCAAAAAAATATGGCGTAAAAACAATAATTCATAGTCATAGCACAAACGAGGGAAAAGGTTTGAGTCGACTGATCAAGCGGATAATGGAATTTCCGCTTAGATATCAGGCGGATTATTTGATGGCTTGTTCAAATGAAGCAGGGAAATGGCTTTATGGTGCTAAGGCTTGCCAAAGGAGCAACTATATCTTTATCCCTAATGCAATAGATACGGACAAATATCTTTTTTCAAAAGAAACAGCCGAAACTTATCGAAAAGCATTTGGTTTGCAAGGGAAATTCGTGCTTGGGCATGTCGGTAGATTTCATGAGGCGAAAAACCATATATTTCTTTTGGAAGTTTTTGTAAAGGTATTAGAAAAACGTTCTGATGCAATGTTGTTGCTTGTTGGTGATGGTGAACTGCATAGTGAGGTTGAACATAAAATTAAAGAGTTAGGAATTGAAAATCAAGTTATTTTAACGGGAAGTCGCGAAGATGTTCCGCAACTTTTACAAGCTATGGATATATTTGTTTTCCCTTCACTGTGGGAAGGTTTGCCGGTGACAGTTGTGGAGGCACAGGCTACCGGGTTGCCGTGTTTGATTTCGGATAAAATTACGACCGATGTCGATTTGTCGGCGTTAGTGAAACGATTGCCGATAGATGATTCGAATAAATGGTGCGAAGCGATTTTAGAGACAGATACACAAAAATTGAATGTAATTGCGAAAATAAAAAAAGCGGGATTTGATGTGAAGGATACAGCAGAACATTTAATGGCTTTCTACATATCAATTGGAGAAAATAATGTCAAAATACATAATGAGGCTTGATGATGCTTGCGAAAAGCGGGATGTTGCAAAGTGGAATCGTATGGAGGAATTGCTCGATCGCTATGAGGTGAAGCCGCTTGTCGGGGTGATACCGCATTGCGAAGATCCGGCAATGAAGGAATATCCTGTTGATGAGCATTTTTGGGATCGTGTTAAGTGTTGGAAAAAGAAAGATTGGACAATTGCTATGCATGGATATAACCATGTGTATGTTACGAAGTGTGGTGGCATTAATCCGGTGAATGCAAGGAGTGAGTTTGCCGGATTGCCGATTGAAGAACAAAAAGATAAAATCAAGAAAGGCGTTTTAATTATGCATGAGCATGGAATCAATCCGAAAGTTTTCTTTGCTCCCTCACACACGTTTGATGAAAACACCTTAGTTGCTTTAAGAGAAGAAAGTGATATTCGTATTATTTCCGATACGATTGCCATGGCTCCGTATAGTAAATATGGTTTTACGTTTGTGCCACAGCAGAGCGGAAGGGTTAGAAAATTACCGCTCCGTATGGTGACTTTCTGCTATCACCCCAATATGATGAAGGACAGTGATTTTGAGCGATTAGAAATTTTTCTACAGAAAAATAAAGATAGTTTCATAATTTTCCCTGTACAAATTGTTAACAGAAAAGTTAATATTTTTGATAAATTACTAAATGCCGTTTACATGAGGCGCCATAGGAAATGAAAATATTATTCTACATTAATGCGATTCATCATGGAGGCGCGGAGCGTGTTATGTGTAATCTTGCTACTCAATTTTCTGAACATGGCGACGACTGCATTCTCACCACGTCTTTTCGTGACAATTGGGAATATCCCTTTGGAGAAAACGTTAGGCGTATTACATTATTTGAATCTCAACTGAATTGTGTTTTTTTGCGTCGGAATATATCTTTAATTAGAAAATTGAGAAAAATCTTAAAAACCGAAAAGCCGGATATTATTGTTTCATTTATGGCTGAGCCGAATTTTAGAACGCTTATCGCCGCAAGAGGGTTGAATGTAAAAACTATAGTTTCGGTTAGAAATGATCCGAACAAGGAATATCCAAATTTCATATACAGATTTCTTGCGAAACATCTGTATAAAAAAGCGGACGGTATTGTTTTTCAGACAGCAGAAGCTAAAAAATGGTTTCCCAAAAAGTTACAAAAGAAATCCGCTGTCATTATGAACGAAACTACGGAAGAATTCTATGATATGGAGTATGTCGGTGGAAATGATATTGTAACATTGGGACGACTTGTTAAACAAAAAAATCAAAAATTATTAATAGAGGCGTTTGCTTCTATAGCAGATCAATATCCTGATACTAATTTAAAAATTTATGGAGAAGGTCCGTTAAAAACAGAACTGTTGGAATTTATCGAAAAATTGAATATGGCTGACAGAATTTATCTAATGGGAAGCACGAAAGACGTTGGTGAAGTATTGTCTACATCAAAAATATTTGTGTTATCATCTGATTATGAAGGCATGCCAAACGCTCTTTTAGAAGCATTAACGGTAGGCGTTCCGTCTATCGCAACGGATTGTCCTTGTGGTGGACCGCGAGATTTGATTGAAAACGGTGTAAACGGGTTGCTTGTTAGGCAAAATAACAGAGAAGAGATGATTTTTGCCTTGAAAAAGATGTTAGATAATGAAGAAGCAGCGAAATTGATGGGGAGAAAAGCCAAAGAACGCGCAAAAAACTACCACCCCGATATTATTTTTTCTGAATGGAAGAATTATGTCGAAAGAATAATATGTTCCTAATTTTACTATAGAATAATGAGTGTTATTAAAAAATTGAGGTGTACAATGAAAGACAATAAAAAGAACATATTGATTGTAATTAATGGATTTGAAATCGGTGGAGCGCAAAATATGGTATTTGAAATGCTGAAATGTATCAATCGGCAGGAGTTTGAGGTTAATGTTTTGTGCTATGGAGCGTGTGTAAGAAACTCTTTGACGGAAAAACTAGATAAAATTCAAAAGATTAAATATCTTGGTATAACAAGGAAAATCACGCCTCTAACAATCATTAAGGTAATGAGAGAAATTAGTAAGTACAAGCCAGACATTGTGCATGCTCATTTGGGGGGAGTTGTGTTTGCAGTGCTTTGGGGTTTGTTGCACCATAAGCCTGTTATAGTAACAGTTCATACAAAACCAGAAAAAGCGTTTCCTAAAAGAATTATTCCGTATATAGAAAAAGGTATCTATAGAAATATTGTACAACTTGTTGCTGTTTCAAAAGAGAATCAGCATATGATTACTCAGTATTTTGGCATAAGAGAAAATAAGTGTGTTTTTATTAATAACGGTATTGATATACGTAGATATTATCGACAAGCCCATGAAATTTTTACGTTTATAAATGTTGGTCGACAGGATGACAATAAGAACCAAATATCAATTCTTAGGTGTTTTGATAGATTACATAGTGAAAATTCTTTGATTAAATTATATCTTGTTGGTGACGGGGAACGGCATAAAACATTGATTCAGCAAGCACAGGAGCTTGGATTAAGTGATTGTGTGATATTCACCGGAAATGTTGGAAACACAGAGAAGTATTACGCGATGTCAGATTGTTATGTGCAAGCCTCGTATAGAGAGGCGTTGCCGCTAACTGCGTTGGAGGCAATGGCATCAAAACTACCGATTATCGCTACTGATGTGGGAGGAATGAAAGATATTGTAAGAGATGACAATGGATTCCTTGTGGTAGCTGGCGATGAAGAAGAGATGTTTTTAAGGATGCGTGATGTGTTGGAGATGTCCGAAGTGCAGAGAGAATCTTATGGGAGAGTATCTTACGATTTAATCCAAGAGTATTCGGCTGAACGAATGACTCAAAAGTATGAGCAACTTTATAAGAAAAGGATTTTGAGCAAATGACAATAACACTTAATAAACTGAAAAAAGCACGGTTTTGCTGTTTAATGTTGTTCTTTTTTCTGATACTTTTTATTAAAAGTTTTCATGCTATAGATATCCCGCAAATGTTTGTGCTGGCGATTGCTGTTATCTTGCCGTTTTGCTTTTCTCCACAAGAAATAGCTGCTTACATTGCTTGTTTTTCAATGCTTGGGACAGGGATTCAAATTGCTTATGTTTGCATGGCGTGTATCATCAGTTTATTTGTTAAAACAAAGATGCAATTAAAAATGATACAAATAATTGTTCCTGCTATTTTTTTGTGTAACGAGTTAATTCGTATTGCTATATATCCAGAAGATGAACTTATTGAAGCGATTAGATATGTGATAGTATTTTTCTTGATTATCTATATTCTTTCGTCAGATTTGTCGCAGAATGATCGAAGGAAAATTGTTGATGCCTGTATTTTTTCAACAGCTTTTGTTGTTATTCTTGTGCTTATAGAAACGCTTTCCCTTTCCGAATGGAATATGAGTTCTCTTTTGAATGGTTCATTGCGATTGGGTTATTCTCAACAATTAAATGGTGCATTGTATTTTTCCGCTGATCCTAATATGTTGGGGCAGAGCTGTTCATTGGCAATTTCGTTATGCCTAATGTTAATTTCCTCAGAAGGTGTGAAAATGAAATATTTGATCGCTATGGCAATTTGTTTATTAGGCGGAACATTAACTATTTCTAAAACATTTTTTTTGTCTCTTGTGGTGATTTTTTTATTGGTTTTGTTTGGGACTGGGACGAAAAATAATGCACTGAAGTCTCTTTTGCAAAAATGTGGTTTTTTGGTATTAGTTGTGTTGCTGGTATTTGTGGTGTATAAAGTAAATCCGTCTTATATAGAAAACTTGCTATCTAGAGTTGACTATTCTGATGTGACTACCGGACGAACCGAGAATGCAATGGTATATATAGAAGCTCTGTCTTCTGATGCAATAGGGTTACTGTTTGGAAAGGGAATGCAAAATGTTGGCGATAAAGTTGGGTTTACAGGGTCTCCGCATGCTGCTACCGTAGAGATGATTGTATGTTGGGGGGTTGTTGGAACGGTGATTATCGGTGGGTTGCTGATATACGCAACATATTGGCACGCAAAGAATAAGAATGTATGTTTTTTAAATTTTATTCCGATTCTTGTGTTCGCCTGTGTGGTTCAGACGACTCAGTTGTTTAGATTGCGAGATCATGTTTTATGTTTGATTGTAGTTATTGTAACTTGCGGTTTAGAACTAGGAAAGGATAAAAAATATGAAAAAAAGAGTACTATTTGTTATTAATACGCCTTTTTGTAGTGCTGGTGTACCTCACGTAATTATGACGATTGTAAAAGGTCTTAGCGATGAGTGCATTTTTGATTTGTTGACATATAGTCCTTCCGAAGAGCATGGTGATAGAGAAACAGAGTTTCTTTCTTATGGGGGGCAAATCTTTCGGCTAACAACATTGGACTATAACAGTCATAAGTTACTGTTCATGAAACGTGATTATCAAATAAGAGCACAAGTAAAAAAAATACTTTCCCAACAAAACTATGATATTGTCCATTGTAACAATGGAATAGAAGCAGGTATTGTATTGCAAGTAGCCAAGAAAATGAATGTAGCGATAAGGATTTCTCATGCGCATGGCACGTACTGTCGAAAGGGGAAGAACTACTTGTTGCGTCTTTATAATTGGAGAAACAAATGTAGAATCGCGAGATATTCTACAAACAATATTGCTTGCTCTGAAAGCGCGGGAAAAAGTTTGTTTGTTGGTAGAGCATTTACTAATGTTCTTAATCCTGTAGATGTTTCAATCTATTCGGCTGTACGTTTTAGAAAGCACGAATCAATCAATTTGGTTCAAATTGGATATTATTGTCATAATAAGAATCAGATGATGTCTTTAAAAGTGCTTAAATCTTTGGTCGAAAAAGGGGCAGATGCAAAATTAAGTTTTGTTGGTTTTATATGTGACAGACAATATTTTGAAGAGTTGACTCTATATGTAAAAGAAAATCATTTAGGTGGGAAGGTTTTCTTTTTAGATAAAGATATAGATAAAAGGGAAATTTTTTCTACCACAGATTTTCTATTATTACCTTCTTATTCAGAAGGATTAAGCATTACAACCTTGGAAGCTCAAGCCGCAGGCGTAAAATGTGTTGTTTCAGATTCGGTTTCAATGGATTGCGATTGTGGACTGGTTCGGTTTATCAATAACGAGAATGTTTCCGAATGGGTTTCGTATATTGCAATGCGTGATGAGATCGCGTTAAAAGTGGATACTGAAAAAATGAAAAAAGTAGATGTGACTGGTTATTGTTGCGCTATAAAAGAAATATATGGCTTATTGCAAAGTTAAATATAGGAGAAGGCATATGTTTTTTGAAAGATTAAAAAAGGCAATATTCCGAAAAGATGAAGCAAAGGTTTTTGTTCGACATGGCGGGCATCTTGGTAGGGATGTTGTAATGTTTGATACGAAATTAGACGACTTATTTCCGTGGCTCATAACAATTGGAAATAATGTGACTTTGACCGGTGTACAAGTGTTAGCGCATGATGCAAGCACGAAAAGAGCGTTAGGGTATACGAAAATTGGGAAGATTGTAATTGGAGACAATGTTTTTATTGGGCGCGGAAGCATTATTTTGCCTAATGTAAAAATAGGCAATAATGTTGTGATTGGCGCAGGCTCCATAATTACGAAAAACATTCCGGATAATTCAATCGCTGCCGGCAATCCTTGTAGAGTTTTGAAATCATATAATGATTATGTTAATGACCAAAAAGAAAATTTTAATGAGAGCATTGCTGTCGATAAGCGACCTAAAGAACTTTCGAAAACTGAGATTCAAAAGCTGGTAGATGATTTGGAGGGGATTGGATACATTAGGTGATATAGTGTGAGGTGTATGTATTGAAAAACAAAGGGAAAATATTTAAAAACATCTTTTTTGGCTTTGGGTCTAAGTTAATTACTTTGGTTTTGGGATTTGTTGTTCCTCGATTATTTATAATTTCATTTGGATCAGAAATTAATGGATTAGTTTCAACTGTAACGCAGATTTTTACATATTTAGCTCTCTTGGAAGCAGGAATAGGAAACTCAACAGTAAATGCTTTATATGGTCCTATAACTTCAAATAATAAAGATGAGATTAATTGTGTCTTGACGCAAGCAAGAAAATATTACCGAAAAATTACAATAATATATGCAATGGCAGTTATAGCCTTTGCTGTGGTATATCCTGCTATTGCAAATTCAGAAGTTGATTATATAACTATTCTATTGATTATATTTTTTCAGGGGATAGCAAACTGTATAACATATTTTTTTGCAGCACCATATGACCAATTATTGATGGCGGACGGAAAACGATATGTGACAGAAAATTCTGTTTTTATCGTACATATTTTCACTACTGTTGTGAGAATTTTATTGATATATCTAGGCTTTAATGTTGTAGTGGTACAGGGTGCTTATGCTCTGTTGGCGTTGCTCCGTCTTCCAATAACCATTGTGTATTGCAGACATAAGTATAAGTTTTTGGATTTTCATAAAGAAGCTAAACTGAATTACTTGCATGAGAGAAAAGCTTTTTTAATTCATGAGCTTTCAAGCACAATTTTCTCCAATACAGATGTATTTATTGTTTCTACATTTTGTAGTTTTGCTTATGCTAGCGTTTATACAGTGTATAACTTGGTTTTTTCAGCATTAAATTCCATGGTAAACATGGCAAATGCGGGGTTGGGTTTTTTATTAGGAGAAAATGTCCATGGTGACCTCGAAAAACTGACGAAAATATATGATGTTTATAGTTTATTATATGCAATAATCATTTTTTCTATTATGACGGTTGCTATGATAATGATAGGACCTTTTGTTAAATTATATACAGCGGGAATAACAGATATTGATTATATGTTACCATATCTACCGGAGCTATTTACGGTTATAGCTTTATTTAGCGGAGTAAGAGCTGTTGCCGCAAGATTGATTACCGTATCGGGACATGCGAAGAAAACGCAAAATAGAAGTGTGATCGAAATGATTATTAATTTATCTGCTTCTTTAATTTTAGTAAATATATGCGGCATATACGGAGTATTTATCGGTACAATTGTTGCTTTGATTTATCGTACAAACGATATACTAATTTATGCGAACAAAAAAATATTGAAGAGAACACCTTGGAAAGAATATAAACAAATTGTATATTTGACTGTTGTTTTTTTGGTTTTTTGGCTGGTTTATAAATTTGTGGCGTTTTCTTGTGCGTCTTATTTAGTGTTTATTATTTATGGGATAGTCACTTTCCTTGTAACTATAATTGTTTATTTTTTGGTGGCAATAATTTTCGACAAGAAAAAGATGTTTCTGATAATTAAAACTTTACGTAATAGATAGTTGGTAACCTTTATTGGGATAGGTAGTAAGTCTATGATTTTTTTGTGTCTGCTTTTTCAAAAGACTTGAAATATAGCGAAATTAAATCAACTAATAAATTTAAGGAGATTAATGATATTGATGAAAAACAGTGAATTAGATAACAAATCAATTTTTATCCCTGGGGCGGCGGGGTTTATCGGAGCAAATCTTGTTAAGGAATTGCTGAAAACCGTTGACGGGGCAACAGTCGTAGGATTGGATAATCTTAACGATTATTATGACGTTTTAATTAAAGAATACCGCTTGAAAGAAATCGAAAAAATTGCCGAAAACAGCTCTTCAAAGTGGTGCTTTGTTAAGGGCAATATTGCAAATAAACGGCTTATAGACGAGCTTTTTGCAGA
>USLP01000018.1 GCA_900555525.1 uncultured Eubacteriales bacterium | reverse complement strand
CCGCCGGTCGGGAATTTCACCCTGCCCCGAAGACACTCTTTTTTGGGTTATTTTATTATATATTACATTATATCACTCGGAATTTTATTTGTCAATCCTTTTAGCGAATATTTTTGAATAATATTTTTAATAAGGTTAAAAATAGAAAAAAGAAAGGTTTTGATATAATGGATTTTGTAAAAGTTTTTTTGGCTTCTGTTTTTTCGCTGTTGCTTCTTTTTTTGATAACGAGAATTATCGGTAAAAAGCAGATTTCCGAGCTTAATATTTTTGATTATGTAAACGGAATAACGATAGGCTCTATCGCCGCCGAAATGGCAACCACAATTGAAAATGACGTGTGGAACTGTGTGCTTGCGCTTGTTGTATACGGCTTTTTCGCATGGCTTATCGCTGTTTTGGAGATGAAGTCGATGACCTTGCGGAAGTTTTTCACGGGGAAAGCCATGGTGCTTTATGAGGACGGCAAGCTTTATAACGAAAATCTCAAAAAAGCAAAGCTGGATTTAAACCAGTTTCTCACGCAGTGCCGTATCGGCGGATATTTTGATTTATCACAGCTTAAAACCGTTATGTTTGAAACAAACGGAAGCTTAAGCTTTCTTCCGAAAGGCGCAAACCGCCCTTTAACTCCACAGGATATGGCTATGAATATTGCCGATGACAGCGTATGCGTAAACGTCATAATAGACGGTCATATCATGGAAAACAGCCTTAAATTTACGGGCAATGACGAAAAATGGCTTAAAGAAAATCTGAGAAAGCTTGGCGCTCCTCAGATTTCCGAAGTATTTTTGGCAACCTGCGACGACCAAAACACACTTAAAATATATAAGCGTGTGGACGGGCAGATAAGAAAGCCGCTGTTTGAATAGGCATATCGGGTTCAACTCCCGTGTGCCTATGCACTACTCTGAAATATATACCGTTCGTGTCGCTTCGTCCCAGCTTACCGTCATGTTTAAAAGTTCGCTTACGGCTCTTGCCGGAATACACGTTCTGCTGTTTATGATTTTTGAGGCAACGTCCGCAGTATAGGGAGAGCCGTTTTTCATAATCGTTTTGCTTCCGATTTTAAGTTCAAGCGAGGTATCTCCTTTTACGGCTGTCGCTTTCTTTTCGGTATCATTCCAATCGACCGTTGCGCCCAATGCCTGCAAAATTGCACGTACGGGAACAAGCGTTCTTCCGTTTACTATAACGGGAGGCTGGTCAAGACCCGTAAGCGTTTCGCCGTTTACAACAATGCTTATGTTCTGCGTTACGGTAAACGGGAAAGATTTTTCCGAAACGGCGCCCGTTTCCGATACGGAGCGCACCGTCATTGTGTGCTGTCCTACGGCATAATCCTTGAAATCAACCGAGCAGAGATACGGCAGCGTATCTGTTGAGAAAATGTCAGCGCCGTCAATCGCATACGTTACGTTTTTGTATGATGAAGCGTAAGCGTAGGAATAAACTCCGAACGTATTCACCGTTTGGTCAACGGTAAAGCCGTAACGGCAGTCGTCATACGAAACTGCGTTATCGTTTGCATACGAATCCTTGATATAATGCGGAGCATTTTCAACAATGGAAATATAATAATTTTTAAGCTCGTTGTCGGACGAAAGCGCATAATCCTGATTTTCCGACGGCATTATCGTGTTGAAATAACCCTGCATTTTTATTTGCGGATAAACCATGGGAAGATAATTCACAAGCTCGTTTACACGATTTTTAGCCCACGGTGTTGAATATTCGCCGAGCGTTCTCGTATAGTGTGCCGCACCCGATTCAAAAACCATGATAGGCTTTTTCGCACCGTAAAGGTCAACGATTTCTTTCATTATATGTACGGGCTCTGCCGCATCTCCGGCAAAAAATACCTGCTCCGATATTTTTTGGTCGTCAGTCACGGAATATTCGCCGTTGAAATATTTGTTCATATAAAGAGAAACCCCAACCCAGTCAACATATTCGTCTCCGGGGTAGTATTTATTGAAATCGCCGTTCCAGTCGGAAATGAAGTTAAGACCGTAAACAACGGCGATATGAGGTGAGCGCTCATGAACCTTATTCGCAACAAATCTGAAAACGTCTTTGAAATCCTCGGGATTAGGCTGATTTTTCCAAACGTTTACCTCTCCCGCAAATCTTAAATATACGGGTACGGTATTGTATTTGTTTAAAATATCCAAAAATCCGTCAAGCCATGCGCCCTGCGATTTTATGGGCAAAATTCCCGCCGCCTCGTTTCCGACATTGAGCGCAATTTCGATTGCAATATTATCGTCGCACGCTTTTTGCAGGAATGTTTCCATATATTTGTTAAATTCCTCACCGAAATTGTGATATACCATTGTCATGGATTCGTTTTTAAATTCGTCTCTCGTTTCGGAATCGCACGTTACACCCCACAAAATTCCCGTTTCATGCTCGTTTTTTGCGCCGTGATATACCTGCGAGGAGTGAGTTTGCTTATACAGATTGAGTTCGGGAGTATAAAGCTGTGATTTTAAGCGCGCAATTTTTACGGCGTCTTCAAAATTCATCGCCGTGTTTGACGGAATTGAAGCCGTATACCACTGCGCGCTTTTCTCATACATTCCGAGTTTTTCATAAGCCTTCGCTATTTCATATGTACGTCCTGCACGGTATGAATTGATTGTCTCGTTTTCGGGTTCGTTTGCCAAAACGGCGAGAGCCTGCTCTCCTGCCGATATCAAGCCGTACAAATCACCGCTTGCCTGCGCCGCATTGTACATATCGTCATACTGCCAGAGCGCATTCGGGAATTGATACGCAAATACGGACGGTGTGCATGAAAAGAGTACTGCCGCCGATATAAGCGTACATAAAAGTTTTTTAACGGATTTCATATTAACCTCCAAATAATGATTATAATATTAGTAGTATAACATTTTTTGGTATCTTTGTCAATAAAAATAAAATAATTATTGCATATTTTGAAATTTCATGCTATAATTATTTTGAAGTGATGTGAAAGGAACGGAAAAATGAATTTTGACGGAATAAAAGGAATAATACTTGATTTTGACGGAACTGTTGCCGATTCTATGGAAATATGGGGACGGCTCGGCATAAGCCTTTTGGAAAAAAATAACGTGAAATATCCCGACAGCATAATAAGAGACGTTACACCTTTGGGTGCGGTCGGCACAGCGCAGTATTTTAAAAAGCTGGGGCTTGACATGACGGTTGAAGAAATAATAGCTTATGTTGCGAAAAATGCGCTATATGAATACTCCAATAATATTTATCTAAAAAACGGAGCGGAAAAATTTTTAAGAGAGCAAAAGGCGAAGGGAATTAGAATAAGCATACTTTCCGCAAGCTCGGAGGAGGCTATCATACCGTGTTTAAAACGGCTCGGAGCCGACGATATTTTTGAGCATATTATAACGTGCGACAAGACGGGAATGCTTAAAAGCGAAACGAAAATATATGATTATGCCGCCGACCTCATGGGGCTTGAAAAATCCGAGATACTCTATTTTGACGATAACCTGGGCGCAATAAAAGCGTCAACGGCGGCAGGACTTAAAACCGTTGCGGTATATGACAAAAGCTCGCTGTCGGATAAGGAAGAAATCATGAAAACGGCGGATTATTACATACATTCCTTTTATGAGCTTACCGATTTTAAAATTACGGTTTTGGACGGAAAAACGCTCGGAGACGATATCGATATGTCGCCCGTAACAAGCCTGGGCAACGCAAAGGTTTATGACCTCACACCGCCCGAACTGCAAGGCAAGCGCACGGCGGACTGCGACGTTATCGTTACGAATAAGCTTAAAATGAATGAACAGACGCTCAAAAATGCAAAAAACGTAAGCCTGATATGCGTAACGGCGACAGGGTATGACAATGTCGATACGGAATACTGCAAAAAGCGTGGTATCGCCGTATGCAACATAAAAGGCTATTCAACCGACAGCGTTGCGCTTATTACCGTTTCAACCGTGCTTTCGCTTTTTACAAAGCTTTTTTCATACAGAAACTTTGTGATGCGTGGCGGTTATACAAAAAGCGGATGCCCGAACAGCTTAACCCCCGTATTTCATGAACTTAAAGGAAAGACATGGGGCATAATAGGCTACGGCAATATCGGACGTGCGGCAGCGAAAATCGCCGAAGCTTTCGGGTGCAAGGTTATTTATTCCAGAAATACTCCCGATGAAAATGCGAAAAGCGTTGATTATATCTGCACTCATTCCGATATAATATCAATCCACACTCCGCTTACCGATAAAACGAGAAATCTTATAAATAAAGAACGCATTGAAAAAATGAAAGACGGGGTTATCCTCGTAAACGAGGCAAGGGGTGCGGTTACGGACGAAAAAGCCGTTTGCGGCGCCGTGAAATCGGGAAAAATCGGAGGTTTCGGCTCTGATGTATATACGGCTGAACCGTTTACGGAAAATCACCCGTTTTGGGAAATAAAAGACCTTGAAAACGTATGCCTTACACCTCATATGGCATGGGGAGCGTCTGAGGCAAGACAGCGTTGTATTGATGAAGTTGCAAAGAATATCACGTCGTTTTTACAATCCGAAAAACGCAACAGAATTGTATAAGTCTTTATAAAATCGCCCATAGCGCCGCTTTTTCGGACTTAGGTATGAGCCTTACAGAGCAGAAAGGAGATTATTATGAACATACGTATCATGGCGGAGGAACGCGAAAAAGAATTTTTGGGGAAATATGCTTTTTTGAGCTGTAATTCCAAAGGACGTCCCGTGCCTGCCGAAGAGGACGAAGTGAGAATGTGTTTTCAAAGAGACCGCGACAAAATCCTGCACAGCAAGGAATTTCGTCGCTTAAAGCATAAAACGCAGGTGTTTTCCTGCTTTGAAAACAATGACCATTTACGTACAAGGCTAATTCACAGCCTTGAGGTTACGCAGGTCGCAAGAACGATTGCAAGAGCCTTAAAACTTAACGAGGATTTGACCGAGGCGGCGGCTATGGGGCATGATTTGGGACACTGTGCATTTTCTCATTCGGGCGAGCGTGTGCTCAATAAAATTTTCGGAAATTTCAATCACAGCGAAAACAGCGCGCGCATTGCCGAAAAGCTTAATCTTTCGTATGAAGTTATAGACGCGATACGTCTTCACAGCGATATTGATTTTAAAGAAAAGCATGAAACGCTTGAATCGAAAATAGTTGTTTACAGCGACAAATTCGCCTACCTTAATGCCGATATGGACGACGGTATCAGAATGGGGCTTATATCGGAGGAGGATATACCTTCGGATATACGTGAATTTATGGGCGATACGGCAAAAAAGCGCCTTAATTTCATGATTTGCGATATTATAAAGAACAGCTTTGACAAAAACGAAATTTCAATGTCGGAAAAGGTGAACGAAAATTTCAAAAGACTTCGCCGCTTTATGTTTGAGCAGCTTTATTTTTCGCCCGAAATGACGGAAAAAGACAAGGCTATCGAAAATATGCTTGTGAGCATTTACGAATGTGAAAAAAAGAAAAACAAGTCCGATGAGGAAATACTCGATTTTATGTCGGGTATGTCCGATTCCTACGCAAGGCATTATTTTAATTATATTATAAACGGTATGAGCTTTTAAAAAGAGTGTCAATAAAAAAATATTTACACTTTTTTCAAAAAACTATTGACAAAACGAAAAAAACGGTGTATAATACCAAAAGGTGATTTTGATGTTTGACAAAAGAGTGTCCGAATTAATCGATGTATACGGCGGACTTCTCACAAAGAAACAGTTTTTGGCTATGGACCTTTATTACAACGAGGATTACTCGTTAAACGAGATTGCGTCGCACATGGGCGTTTCACGTCAGGGAATATGGGAAAACATAAAGCAGGCGAACGAAAATCTCGAAAAATACGAGCGTGAACTGAAAATCTGCGAAACCTCGCAGAAAAACGAAGAAACAAAGGCTCTGATAAAGGAACTGCTTCCGAAAAACTCCCAAAACGAAAAAATCATCGAACTGCTCGATTCTATAGAGTGATAAGGAGAAAGCTATGTTTGATTCTTTAAGAGAAAAACTTGACGGAGTTTTTAAATCTCTGCGTTCAAAGGGCAGACTCACGGAGGACGATGTCAAAGCCGCCATGAGGCAGGTAAGACTGTCGCTTTTGGAGGCGGACGTAAACTTCAAGGTTGTAAAAGACCTTGTCGCAAGGATTACCGAACGTGCCGTAGGCGCAGACGTTCTGGAATCGCTCACTCCCGCGCAGACGGTTATAAAAATCGTAAACGAAGAGCTTATAAACCTTATGGGAACGGGCAACGAAAAAATTAAAATTGCCGATAAGCCCCCTACGGTTATTCTTATGGCAGGTTTGCAGGGCGCAGGTAAAACAACAACCTCGGCAAAGCTTGCGCTTCATTTGAGAAAGCAGGGCAAAAAGCCTTTGATGGCGGCGTGCGACGTTTACCGTCCCGCGGCGATAGACCAGCTTAAAACCTTGGGCGCACAGATTAATATTCCCGTTTTTACGATTGACGGCTCGGTTGACCCTGTCGATATTTCAAAAAAAGCGGTGGAATATGCCGAAAAAAATTTAAACGATATTGTTATCATCGATACCGCAGGACGTCTTCATATAGATGAAGAAATGATGGCGGAAATAAAAAATATACATGACGCTGTAAATCCTACGGAGGTTTTGCTCGTTATAGACGCACTTTCGGGTCAGGACGCCGTTAATTCGGCAAAAGCGTTTGACGAAGCCGTAAATCTTGACGGTATTATCCTTACAAAACTTGACGGTGATGCCAGAGGCGGCGCCGCACTTTCCGTTCGTGCCGTTGTGGGCAAGCCTATCAAATTTTCAGCAGTCGGCGAAAAGCTTTCAGACCTTGAACCGTTCTATCCCGAACGTATGGTTTCGAGAATTTTGGGAATGGGCGACGTTTTGTCGCTTATCGAAAAGGTCGGCAGAGAGGTTGACGAAAAGAAAGCGCAGGAGCTTTCCGAAAAGCTTCGCCAAAATCAAGGCATGGACTATGCCGATTACCTTTCGCAGCTTCAGCAGATTAAAAAAATGGGTTCGATAAAAGACCTTTTGGGTTTCATGCCCGGAGTTGACAAAAAAGCCTTGGAGGGTGCAAATATAGACGAAAACAAATTCGTAAAGTCGGAGGCTATCATTCAGTCTATGACCGAGGAAGAACGTCATAACCCGAAAATAATGTCGTTTTCGAGGAAAAAGCGTATAGCTATGGGAAGCGGAACAACGCTTCAGGATATAAATTCTCTCATCAAAGAATTTGAAATGATGAACAAAATGATGAAGGAATTTAAAAACAATAAGAAATTTGCCCGTAAAATGAAGGGTATGTTTAAACAATAATACATTACAACGTAAAAAAATATTTTATATAAATACCGAAAAACGGTTGGAGGAAGAAAATTATGGCAGTTAAAATCAGATTAAGAAGAATGGGCGCTAAAAAAGCTCCTTTTTACAGAGTTGTTGTTGCGGATTCGAGATATCCCAGAGACGGCAGATTCATAGAAGAAATCGGAACATACAATCCTATGACAAACCCCGCTGCAATCAATATTGACGAAGAAGCGGCAAAGAAATGGCTTAACAACGGTGCACAGCCTACAGACAGCGTTAAAGCACTCTTTAAGACAGCAAAAATCGAAAAGTAAGGAGAGATATTTCTTAAATGAAATATCACAGCTGATATGAAGGATTTACTTTTATATATCGTTAAATCGATTGTTGAAAATACAGACGCTGTGGAAGTTTCGGAGAATGAAACGGATACATCGGTTGTTTATAAAATCACTGTTGCTTCCGAGGACATCGGCAGAGTTATAGGCAAACAGGGCAGAATCGCCCAGTCTATAAGAAGTATCGCAAAAGCGGCGACGCCTTTGGACGCAAAGAGAACAGTCATTGATATTATGTAACATGGGAATTGAGGGCTTTGCGGTTTTATATCCGCCATCGCTCTCAATACTTTGCTATTTTTTACTATTTTAAAAATTATGGAAAATTTACTTAATATAGGCTTTATAAATAATGTAAGAGGCTTAAAAGGGGAAATCAAAGTAACGCACTATTGCGATTACAAGGAAATGTTTTCCTCTGTTTCTTATATTTATATAGATTCGGTTAAATATGAAACCGAATATGTGAAATATCACAAGGAAACGGTCATTCTTAAGCTTAAGGGCATTGACCGTGTTGAGGACGCACAGGCGTTTAAAGGCAAGGATATATATACCGCGCGTGAAATTCTGCCCGAACTTTCGGAGGGTCAGCACTATATAGCCGACCTTATAGGACTTACGGTTTATACCGATAAGGACGAGCTTGTGGGCGAGGTTGCGGACGTTATAAATTCTCCTGCGTCCGACCTTCTTAAAATAAAAAAGCAGGACGGCAAAGAGGCGCTTGTTCCCAATATAAAAAACTTTGTTAAAAGCATTTCGCTTTCCGACAAAAAAATTATAATTACGCCGATAGACGGCTTAATTTAGCGGAGACAAAAATGAGGATAAGTATTCTTACGGTTTTTCCCGAAATGATAAACAATTTTTTCGGAGAAAGTATAATAAAACGTGCCTGCGATAAGGGCATAATCGAGCTTCAGGCTTTAAATATACGGGATTTTTCGTGCGATAAGCATAACCGTGTTGACGATTACCCCTTCGGCGGAGATTTGGGTATGCTTTTTAAGCATGAACCCGTAATACGTGCATATGACAGCTTGGAGCGCGGCGGCAAAAAACCGTTTTGCGTTATAATGTCGCCTCAGGGTGTTCCGTACAGTCAGCGGATTGCCGAGGAACTTTCAAAAAAAGACGATATTGCAATAATATGCGGTCATTATGAGGGCATTGACCAAAGAGTATACGAAAATATATGCGACCTTGAAATTTCGATGGGGGATTTTGTGCTGACGGGGGGCGAGATATGCGCCGCCGCCGTTGCTGATTCCGTCTTACGGCTTGTGCCGGGAGTTTTGGCGGAGGAGGCATCGTCGAAAAACGAGTCTCACAGCTCGGATTTGCTTGAATATCCGCAGTATACGAGACCGTCAAAAAGCGAATACGGAGATGTTCCCGACGTTCTTTTGTCGGGGCATCATAAAAATATAGATGAATACAGACGAAAAATGTCAATCATGACAACACTTTTAAAGCGTGAAGATATGTTTAAAAACGCTGTTTTCACAAAGGAAGATATTAAATATCTTAAGCATATAAGAAATTTGATAGATGAAAAAATTTCTGAAGATTTGGAACAGCACGGAAAGGAATAATTGAAAATTTATGATAACGACAAAACAAAGAGCATATTTAAGAGGCTTGGCAAATGATATGCCCGCGCTCTATCAGCTTGGAAAAAACGGCATTACGGACGAATTTCTCAAAACGCTCGACGAAGCGCTTTCGTCCCGTGAGCTTATAAAAATTACTGTTTTGAAAAGCGCTTTTTATACGCCAAAGGAGGCTATGGCAGTTATCTGCGACGCACTTTCGTGCGAACCCGTTTCGGCGGTAGGCTCAAAAATGGTGCTTTACAGAAAAGCTCTTGACGACAGCAAGGTTAAAATCGAACTTTAAGAAAGGCAATGGATATGGCAGACAGAATAGGTATTTTCGGCGGTACGTTTGACCCGATTCATTTCGGACACATAAATCTTTTAAAAGCGGCGAAGGAGCAGCTTTCGCTTTCAAAAATAATAGTTGTGCCTAACGGCAATCCGCCTCATAAGCAAAACGACGCTCCGAAAGAGGACAGGCTCAATATGGTAAACGAAGCTTTGAGCGACTACCCGGATTTCATTGTTTCCGATTACGAAACGTCAAGCGAGGAAGAATCGTATACGTATAAAACGGTGAAGCATTTTTCCGAGGAATTTCCCAATGATGAGCTTTTCTTCATAATGGGTATGGATAACCTTGAGGAATTTAAGTTTTGGGTTAAGCCCGAGGATATTTGCAAATACTGCACGCTTGTTTTTGCCGGACGGGACGATATAGAATTTTCGGAAAGCGAAACGGAACATCTTAAAGTAACGCTTAACGCAAAAATAGAAAAAATCGA
Organism: uncultured Eubacteriales bacterium; assembly: GCA_900555525.1. Classification (GTDB taxonomy): domain Bacteria; phylum Bacillota; class Clostridia; order UMGS1840; family UMGS1840; genus UMGS1840. Next base: position 2,234 of record USLP01000018.1, on the reverse strand, counting down.
TTATTCATATAAATGCTCGTCAACCGAAATAAGAGAAATGCTCGAAAACGGCGGCTATATATTTGATATGCTTTCGCTCGATACCCTGCGCTATATCTTAAAAAACGGACTTTACGGAACGCAGAACATAAGCGAATACGATTTTTACGAAAAAGAGCTTGCGAAATATGTTGAGAAAAAACGCTTCATTCACAGCCTGGGCGTTGCCGCGACAGCGTATCTTATGGCAAGAAAATTCGGAGAGGACGCAAAGCTTGCGTATTTTACGGGACTTCTTCACGATATAGCAAAGCGTATGCCCTTATCCGAACAGCTTGAACTCTGCAACGAAATAAAGCTTCACCCCGACGAAAGAGCATATCCGAAAATGCTCCATGCGCCCGCAGGTGCGGCATTTATAAAGAAAAATTACAATATCACGGACGAAAAGCTTTTAAGCGCCGTAAGGTATCACACAATCGGCGATGTGAATATGACGCTTTTTGATAAAATACTTTATATGGCCGACTATATCGAGCCGTCAAGAGATTTCGTCGGTGTGGAAAAATTAAGAGAACTGTCATTTACGGATATAGACAAAGCCGTGGTAGAGGGAATAAACACGACGATTATCTCGCTTATAGACGAGGGACTTAAAATTTCGCCTTGTATGCTTGAAGTGAGAAACGGACTTTTGGATAAATTAAAAAAGAAAACGGAGGTATAGGATTATGACATCATTGGAAAAAGCAAAAAAAATCGCAAATATTTTAGACGAGAAAAAAGCAATCGGCGTAACGGTATTGCACGTTGAAAAATCAAGCTCGGTATGGGAATATTTCGTTATTGCCACGGGTACGTCAAACACGCATATAAAATCGCTTTCAAATGAGGTTGAGGAAAAAATGGAAGAGGCAGGCGAACGTCCGCTTCATATTGAGGGTTACATTTCCGCAGAGTGGGTTTTGATGGACTATACCGACGTAAACGTTCATATCTTCAAAGAGGATTCAAGAATGTTTTACAGCCTTGAAAGACTTTGGGAAGACGCCGAAGAAATAGATTATAAGGCTTAACGAAAGGAATTGACATAAATGTATAATTTTAGTGAAACAGAGAAAAAATGGCAGAAAATATGGGAGGAAAACAAGACCTTTCATGCGTCGGACGATTATACGAAGCCGAAGTTTTACGCTTTGGTCGAGTTTCCGTATCCGTCGGGTCAGGGACTTCACGTAGGACATCCGAGGTCGTATACAGCGCTTGATATTGTCGCAAGAAAAAAACGTCTTATGGGATATAACGTTCTTTACCCCATGGGCTGGGACGCTTTCGGTCTTCCTACGGAAAACTATGCCATAAAGAATAAAATTCACCCTAAAATCGTAACGGAGAATAACATTGCAAACTTCAAAAGACAGCTTAAATCCTTGGGATTTTCGTTTGACTGGGAAAGAGAAATAAATACGACGGACCCCAATTACTACAAATGGACGCAATGGATATTCCTGCAGCTTTTCAAGCATAATCTCGCTTACAAAAAGGAAATGGCGGTAAACTGGTGCACCTCGTGTAAGGTCGTTCTTGCAAACGAGGAGGTTGTCGGCGGTAAGTGCGAACGCTGCGGAAGCGATGTTATAAGAAAAGTAAAATCGCAGTGGATGCTGAAAATCACAGAATATGCCGAAAGACTTTTGAAAGACCTTGACGATGTCGACTATATCGACAGGGTAAAGGCACAGCAGACCAACTGGATAGGACGTTCCGAGGGCGCGGAGGTTGATTTTAATACTACCGAAAACAAAAAGCTTACGGTTTATACAACACGTCCCGATACGCTTTTCGGCGCAACATATATGGTTATTTCTCCCGAACACCCGTATATCGAGCTTTGGGCGGATAAAATCAAAAACATAGACGCTATAAGAGAATACAGAGCCGAGGCGAACAAAAAATCCGATTTTGAGCGTACCGAGCTTGTAAAGGATAAAACAGGCGTAAGAATCGATGGCATAAACGCAATTAATCCGCTTACGGAAAAGGAAATTCCGATTTATGTTTCCGATTATGTTCTTATGTCATACGGCACGGGCGCTATTATGGCTGTTCCTGCGCACGATACGAGAGACTGGGATTTTGCAAAGGCTTTCAATCTTCCCATTATTGAGGTTGTAGCAGGCGGAGATGTTGAAAAAGAAGCGTTTACGGACGTTGCCGCGGGCAAGCTTATAAATTCGGGATTTTTAAACGGTATG
>USLP01000017.1 GCA_900555525.1 uncultured Eubacteriales bacterium | reverse complement strand
CCCCGCCTGCGATACGGAGGTTGTTTTGTATTCATATATAATTTATGGGGATAAATGCCCCGAAATTTTGAACGGCATTTTTGCGTTTGCGGTATATGACGAGGACAAGAAACGCTTGTTTCTTGCGAGAGACCGTTTCGGAATAAAGCCCTTTTTCTATGCTGTTTCGGGAACAAGCTTTATTTTTGCGTCTGAAGTAAAGGCGATTTTAAAACACCCGAAAATAACCGCACAGGTTGACAAATACGGCATATGGCAATTACTGTTTTTAACGCCCGTTACGCTCGGCGGAAGCGGAGTTTTCCGAAACGTAAGCGAGATAAAACCTGCCTACTGCGGATATTTCAACAAAAACGGCTTGTTTTTACGCAAATACTGGGAGCTTAAAGCGAAACCCTTTAAAGAAACGGCGGAGGAAGCGGCGCAGCACGTCAAATATCTTATGACGGACGCTGTAAACCGTCAGCTTATATCCGATGTACCGCTTTGTACGTTCTTATCGGGAGGTCTTGATTCCTCGGTAATCACGAGCATTGCCGCCCAAACATACAAAAAAGAAGGAAAAACCTTATCGACCTACTCTTTTGAATACGAGGGCAACAAAAAGAATTTCAAAAGCTCTCTTTTTCAGCCGAAGGGCGATGATGAATTTGCGGTATATTTAGCCGATTATCTCAAAACCGACCATACCGTTCTCACTGCGCCGACAAAAGCCGTTGCCCAATATCTTATCGACGCAACGCTTGCGCGCGACCTGCCCGGTCAGGCTGATATAGATTCGTCGCTTTTGTATTTTTGCAGACGTGTAAAGGAGGAACACACAACTGCGCTGTCGGGCGAATGCTCCGACGAAATTTTCGGCGGTTATCCGTGGTTTTACCGTCCCGAAATGCTTTACCGTGATTTCTTCCCGTGGATTCATGAGCCTTTTGCGAGAATTAATCTTTTCCGTGAGGATTTTGCACGTCCCAAGGAGGGATATGACTATATTTCGCAGATATACAAAAATACGGTGAACGAATGTCCCGTACTTGAAGAGGATTCCGACGCTATGAAAACATCGAGAATAGCGACTGTGCTTTGTGTTGATTACTTCATGACGTCGCTTTTGGAACGAAAGGACAGAATGAGCATGGCGAGCGGTCTTGAGGTGCGTGTGCCTTTTGCCGACCACAGAATTTTGGAATACGTTTATAACGTTCCGTGGGAAATAAAGTTTGAAAACGGCGTTGAAAAAGCACTTTTACGAAACGCTATGCGCGAATATCTGCCCGACAAAATACTGTACCGCAAGAAAAGCCCATATCCCAAAACGCACAATCCGCTTTACGAAAAAATCGTTACCGAAATGCTCGAAAAACGGCTCAAAAACAAAACCGACAGAATTTCCGAGTTTATCGATAAAAAGAAACTTTCAGAGCTTTTGGGCGCAAAATCCGTTACGTGGTTCGGTCAGCTTATGTCAAAGCCTCAGCTTATAGCATGGCTTATTCAGTTTGACTGCTGGCTCACAGAGTACAATGTCGAGATAGTATAATACGAAAAACAGCCGTCATGCGGCGGCTGTTTTCGTATTTAAAACGGCAATGCGAAAATTTTCACATTGCCGTTTTTGCCGTTTTTATGCCTTATTTCTTTTCAAAAGAAAGGCAGTCCGTGCATTGATCCTTTGTGGGATCACATTCATGCGTTCCTACCGAGATACATTCCAAAGAACAGTAATCTCTTCCGTCGCAGTGATGACGGCAGGCATTAACAGAACATTTGATTGATTTGTTTTCGTAACCCATTATAAATTACCTCCAAAAATTATATACTTTGACATTTGAAAAACAAAATCAAAAAAATCGTTTTTCAAGCGTCTTATATAATTATGTACAAAAAAGCTTTTGTTTATTCAATTGAAAAAAGGTTAAAAAAACAAAATTATTCCCAAAATAGCGATTATCAGCATATCGTTCGTTCCCTCATAAAGGAGAATCAAAAGTATGCCTATAATAACAAGGTCATCTGCCTTTAAAGAGCCGAAAATGTTCTGCGGAATCGCCGCACAGCTCTCCTGCTGCGGTTTTGGTGGGCAAGCGCACGGCTGTTCGCCGGGCGGCTTTTTAGGGGCGCATTTTTCATGCGGCGGCTCCTTTATAATCGGCATGGCGCTGTTGCTCCTGTTTATGTTTTTTTGCGGAAAAGACTGATACACAAAACTTCACCCTATCCTTCTTTTTTTATTTCGTTTATGACGGTTACTGCCTGTAACATTTTTAAGCAGGTGTCGATTTTACCCTGCCTGCCCGCTCTCATAAACGGACGTATTGCGTAAAGAAGCGCAAAATCCCTGTTGTTTTTCGTATTGTTGAGCTTTCCCAAAACCTTTGTCATTTTTGCCATTATTTCGGCAGAATCCAAAAGTTCCGAATTATTTTGAGGTGAATTTTGCGTTTCTGAACCTCCGAGCGAATCCAAAAGCGAATTAACCGTGTCCTTTTTGTCTTCGCCCAGTATACTGCCAAGCATATTCGCAATGCTCTCTTTATCGATTTCAGCCACTTTTCTTACCTCCCGTACATCGCTGTTATTTTAAGTTTTTTATCAAATCTATAACGTTTCCGTTGTCGGAATTTGCAATAAGCGACGCCAAACGGCGTTTGTCTCCGTCGTTCATAGCTGACAGCATAGAACGGATTTTTGCATCGGATATTTTTGAAAACGAATTTTTTACGTTTGGGTCTTTTGCCAAAGTCTCGGCGGTTTTCATCGCTTTTTCGAGTTTATCCTTAGGCACTCCCGAAAAAAGCTTGCTTAAAGCTTCTTTGTTAATATTTTCCATAGCAGTCTCTCCTTTACAAAAAAATTTTTACAAATAAAATCCGACTGCATCACATACGAAAATCGCTGTTCTTTGTATCAGTATATGACGCAGTCTCTACTATTATGTTACGGTCTGTTAATAAAATAATATTAAAAAGACAAGAATGAAGAATAATAACGATGTATTGTTTCTCATCATATTTATCACCTCTCTTTAGTAACAATATATGTAAAATTTCAAAATTTGTTATAAGAAAAGCCACTCGGGAAAAAATAATTTTATAACGCTGAAAGGATATGGGATATATGAACGAAAAAGATTTTTACTGGGAAATATTTACAATGACAGGAAGCATAGACGTATATTTAAAACTGAAAAACGAGATGTAAAAATGCGTGCGCACAAACGTTCGCACAAACCTACAGACGGGCGGACACGAGAGACGCGCCCCTACAATGGGAAATTAATAATTTTAAATGCGTCCTACAGTACAAGGACGCATTTAAATTATAAACTTTTATTTTGCCTCTTCTATTACTTTACGAAGCGTTATAAGCGGATTTCCGTTGTTACCGTCCATGATTTTATATTCCGTACCGATTCCGAACGATGTAACCTGCATAATCGGAATATCCAATGACTTATAAACCAGCTCCATTACGTCTTTTCTTTTTATTATTTCCGCAGGATTTTCAATATTGCCGTCAGTCAATCCGATTTCCTTTGCGGTATCGATATATCCATCAGGATAGCCGCCGAGCTCTTTGGCTTTCGGCATATAGCCCATTGCAGATAAAATCATTTTCACCGCTTCGGAATATGTTACCTTGCCGTTCGGATTGAAAATTCCGTTTCCGCATCCTTCAACAAGTCCGTTATCATATGCCGCCGTTATATATCCTGCCGCCCAAAAATCGCTCGGAACATCAGTAAATCCCGACACGACATTATCGGTTTTGAGATTCAAAAGTCTGCATATAATCGTAACCGTTTCTGCTCTTGTTAAATTATCCTCCAAGTGCAAATCGCCGTTTTCATCACCCTTAATTATGTTATATCCCTTAAGTTCATTTATTTTTGATGAAAAATCGTCCTCCGCCGCAAATGCGCTCACATTTGAAGCAAAAACGCAAACCGCCAAAGCACAGCTTATAAAAAATTTTTTCATAATCGTTCAATCCTCTTTACATCAAATTATTGCAATGTTGCTGAATTGCAGAAATACTTGTTAAAACAGTTCATCGTAAGCAGTGGCAAATTTATAATAAAGAGTACCGTTTAAATTAACGCTGCCGTTTGTTGAAACAGTAACATAATATGCTCCGCTTGATAATGCCGATTCGCCGTACATAGGCAATGAAGAATTTGGCATAACGTATCCTGTATAAATAGGCGTTCCTTGCGGAGAATTTTTAAAAATACGTACTGTCATTACACTGCTTGTGTCATTCATTAAATGAATTTTCCAGTATCCCATTCCGCTGTATATAGACCAAGGTATAATTTGTGATGAAGCATTTGGGTTTAACACAACTGTAGTGGACGGTGTAACCGTTCTTCTTTTTACATTAGTTGATGTGTAGATTTCATTTGTTGTTGCAAAAGCATTGATACTCATAACTGAAAATAACATAACTGCCATTAAACATGTTGCTATAATTTTACTGAATTTTTTCATAATAGTAGTCCTTTCTTATTACATATTTCGTATCGTTGATTTCTATGTATTTTACAAATACTTTTACATTATTGCTACACTTTATATAATACGTTATCAATGACTATAAACTACAAAATATTTCATCATTCAAGCAGTAACCCTGTAAGCCTTGTGTTATAATCATATTTTTAACAATATTTATGTTGCACAGCAATTATTGTTTTTCAGCAGTACCGACAAATACTCTGCCGACTGCTTATAAATGAACATCGGAACCGCCTCCTTGGGTGCTTTTTCCTTACTAATACCTATTTTTTAAATTTCAGCATTTCTTTGGGTTCTTCGGGCTGATAGTATCTTCCCATGCACATTGTACCTACTGAATTTGCCGCCATAAAAAAGGCAATTGCACATAAAAGGGATTGTGCGGTAAACTTCCATTTACTCATCTGTTTTTTCCTCCTTTCTTTTTTGATTTTTTATTTTTTGTAAAACAACCGCAATGCTTACACTTAATTGCGCCGTAAGAATAATGCAAGCAAATCGGCTTATACCTATTGAATTAATACCAATCGCAGCTATGCTGAAAAGCATATTTAAAATTCGTCCCAGCTTTTTATGCCTCATAATTTCCGATTTTGTTATCGGTTTATTGGGGTGTTCTATCGGAGAAAGCTTATGTAATATAATTAAATTTATAAGCTCTCCGAGAAATAGCGGTATTGTAAAATTTTCATAACGTATATTTGCCGATATCAGCACAGATAAAACATAAACAATATTTGAAACTATTATACATTGTATATGCGTTTCGGCATGATAACCTCCGCAATGTCTGCGCAATATAAAGAATACAAAAAAGTATGTTGCGGACAGATAAATCTCACCTATCAAAAATACCAATAAAAAAGTAATGCTCCAATCAATAATACTTAAAATTAAAAGCTGTATGCCATATGCATAAACATTTAATTCTTCTTGATTGATAGCATTACTTTTCAATAAAGTCAATGATAATTTTCTTGAAATTGTCGCTATCATCAAGTCCCCTCCTCTTGATGATAGTCTAACATATTTTTCATTAAAATTCAAGTGTTTTGCACGAACGACAATTATTTTTCACAAACGACATCATTTTTCATAATTATTCTGCATATAAATATTCCGTTTTGATAATCCAGCGAAATTAAGCCGTCATTATTTTTCAAAGCGCTTTTTATGCTTTTGATACCATATCCATGCCTTATGTTATCCGATTTTGTTGTTTTTATTTTGTTATCCTTTATTTCCACATAAGGCGATGTGTTTTCTATAATTATTTTCAGCATTTTCTCATCAGAGGTTATTGACACTAAAATATACTTATCCTTTACTTTTTCGCACGCTTCAATAGCGTTGTCTATTGCGTTATACAATACCCTGCTTAAGTCAATTGACAATATATTTATATTCTCTGAAATATTCAGCTTAACATCATATTTTATTCCCAGAGCAACAGCCTTTTTATTTTCAATATTTAAAATTGTATCTAAAACCAAATTACCCGTACGCGAAACCGAGGTATGATTGAAAACGATATTATTTATATCTTCGGCATATTGTTCGGCGGCTTCGGATTTTCCCGCTTTCAGCATTTCTTTCATTTCTGCCATGTATTTTAAAATATCATGTCTTAATATATGAAGCTCCTTTTCGTTTTCTTCCAAAAGCTTATAATTTTCTTCATTTGATTTCAAGATTATATCAAGAGTTTGCGCTTTCAAGCCTTTTTCGTAATAATCAAAAAAGTCGAATACCATTATATTTATGTACCCTAACCCCAATACGGCAATAAATGACATGAAATAGTTATGGTTTGAAGCTTGCGCAATATATGAATCCAAAAGTATCAAAATATATAAGCTGAATACAGGGCATAATATCATAAGTATATTATATTTTACAGGCAGGCTCTTGTATTTTTTTCTTGCAATGTAAATTGTAAACAGGTTTAACACAAACAAAAGTGTTGTAGAAAATGCAATCCCCAAATACCGCATTGTAAAGCCGTCATCATATTCAATCTTTAAGAATGTTGAAAGAAATATTGCAGTCAGTATTTCCGAAATCATAATCGAAATTGCATTCACGGCTATAAAAAACAATTTTCTCGCAAACGAGCCGTCAAAACACAGTAATGCCGTTAATAACAATATTACAATGGAAACAAGTATATTTATCCGAAAAGATAAAAACAAATTTGTTCTTACAAAATTTACCGCTATCATGGCACAAAAATATACAAAAAACAAATTGCCTATATTTTTCTTGCGTTCAAGCACACCGTCAAAATATATAAATACTATAACTATATCCAAAATACAAGAAACAAATTCTATTATACCTTTCATATTAAATTCTCCTGTCTATAAACTTCAAATATGCTTCTGTTGTATTTGCACTGTATTTTCGTCCGATTGGCAGTTTTATTTCGTTTGTCATATTTACACATGAGTTTTTTTCAATGGTTTTTATATACCGCATATTAACAATATAGCTTTTATGGCATTGTACAAATCCGTGTTCTTCAAGAAGCCTGCATATATCTTTGAATTTATTTTTTCCGATATAAGCCTTATCGGCAGTATGTATGGTTATCGTATGCCCGAACGCTTCTATATAAATAATCTGTGCGGATAAAATTTTAGCATATTCGCCTTTATAGCTTACGGTTATATAAAAATCATAATTTTTATATTCATTAATCGCATCTTGAATATTTCTCTTAACAAAATCGTCGGGTTCGGATTTCAAAACATATCTAAAAGCTCTGAACTCATAGCCTTTTGTGGAATATTCTCTATGCGAAGTAATAAATAAAAGCAATGTCTTTCTGTTTTTCCGGTACAGTTGCGAAGCTACGCTCAAGCCGTCTGTCCCGGGCATTTCAATATCCAGTAAGACAATATCAAAATCAATGTCGGAATTAATCAGCTCTTCTCCCGAAAGGAAAATGTGTATTTGCGCTTCTTTGTCTGTTATTAAATTTTTAAGTCTGTCAATAAATATTTCTTCGTCGTCGCAAATTGCTATTTTCATATAAATGCCCTCCTGTGATATCAAATTTTACAGCGTGATTTATGCAAAAAAACGTGCGATACTAAAAATCCCCCAAAAAGGGGAATTTTCATTAAAAGAATGTTGCTACCTCTTCTTCGGGGGCGGAGGTATGCTCGATTTTTTCGGCATACATGACGGGACCTTTGGCTTCGTAAAGGTCATTGTACTCGTTTTTGAGTGTTGCGGTAATTATAACCCATTCTTTGTTTCGGAGCAATGTTCCTTTGGGGCATTTGCAGACAAAGCCTTTAAACTCCGTATCTTCGATACAGCACGTCATTATATAGCGTCCGAAAACGCACACGTCGGGCGGAAGATTTTTTATTCCGACAACGCCTTTTATTTTCAGCTTTTTGCCGTAATATTTGCTTTCGTCCTCCGAAAAATCTCTGTACCATATCGCATAATCCCTGTCCGAAATTTCTATAACGTCGGCATTTATATCAAACGGCAGAGGGTCTTTTGTTTCGTCATATTCCGTATTGCCCTCAAGGTCTTCATACAAAATACTTGTTTTTCGGCTTGTGGCACGCACGATTTTATGAAATTCGTCTCGTTTTTCCGTTCCGTCCGCACGGTTAAACACAACAAGCTCACAGCTTTTCAGCTTGTCCACCACAAGGCCTCTCATACCGTTATTTTTATTATACATTAAAAACGTTGTGCAGTCGGCGAGGAAAATCTCTTGATAAACAAACCATTCTTCGGGGAGGGCATTATAAAGCTCGTCCAGCTGCCACATACCGTTATATTCAATCAAAACCGTTTTCGGGTGGTGCTTTGCGTTTAGTTTTTTAAGCGTTTTTGCGTTAAGCTCCGCTTCGCTTTCCAAAACCTCCAAAACGGAGCGGTCATTTATCGGGAATTTGGAAAAATCAAGCTCCTCTTCGCCCGATTCGCATTGTATTATAAGCGTTTTTTCACCCGTGTTAAACTCGGAGCTTTCCATGGTTTCCTGTATACATTTCGTTTTTCCGGCTTCCAAAAATCCCGTAAAAAGATAAACGGGTATTTCCATAAATTATCAGTCCTTTCCGTGCTTATACGTTAAACAGCTTCTTGATTTCTTCTTCGTTTATTTTTGAGCCTATAACGCAGATTCTGCCGATAATTCCCGCAGAGCCGTTTCGTATGTCGGGTTCTCCGGGGATATAGTCAAAATGAATCCATTTGCCGTCCGTACCTTCGACAATTCCCTTTGCACGCAGAATTATGCCGTATTTCTTTTCGTTTATAAGCTCCGAAAGCGCATTTTCGATTTCATCAGCCGTGAATTTTCTTGTCGTTTCCGTTCCCCAGCTTGTGAACACTTCGTCTGCGTGGTGATGATGCTCGTGGTCGTGGTCATGACCGCAACAACAATGACCGTCATGGTCGTGATGATGTTCATGCTCCTCATGTTCATGGTGATGTTCGTGTTCATGTTCATGGTCGTGGTCATGATGATGACCGCATTCGGGGCAGATTTCTTCTTTTTCGGAAAGTTCCTTCATGCTGTTTGAAAGCGTATCGGAAGCCGAGATTGCGTTTTTGAGCTGTTCGCCCGTAAGAAGCGAAAGCGGAGTTGTTACCAAAACCGCATGAGGGTTTATGCCCTTAACGGTTTTTACAGCCGTTTCAAGCTTTGCTTCGCTTATGCCGTCCGTATGGCTCAAAATGATTGTTGTTGCATTTTCTATCTGGTCGTTATAAAATTCTCCGAAATTTGACGCATACATTTTGCATTTTTTCGCGTCGCATACCGTTGTTTTGCCGGTTATAACCAAGCCGTCGCAGTGAGCGTTTTCAACAGCCTTTGCAACATCGCTCAATTTTCCTACGCCCGACGGCTCTATCAAAATTCTTTCGGGAGCGTATTCCTCCACAACCTTATTGAGCGCCTTTCCGAAGTCGCCTACCAAACTGCAGCAAATACAGCCCGAATTCATTTCCGTTATTTCTATTCCCGCGTCTTTCAAAAATCCGCCGTCAATACCTATTTCACCAAATTCATTTTCTATAAGGACGAGTTTTTCGCCTTTATAAACCTCATTGATAAGTTTTTTTATAAGAGTGGTTTTGCCTGCTCCCAAAAATCCTGAAAAAATATCTACTTTAGTCATTCCTGTTCGGGAAAACCGATTTTCGGCTTTTCCTTCCTCCCTTCATTTTTAGGCATAAGAAGCATATGCCTCTTATGCCTATTTATTATACCCCTATTTTCATTTTTTGTCAAGTATCACGCCGAAAATTCAGTAAAATTATGCCATATCGAGAGCAGTTACAAGAAGCGGAAGATTATCCGCATAAATTTTTTCAAACTGCGTAATCGGAAGCGGATTTTCGCCTTTTCCGACCTCCACGGTATAACCCGGCAAATCGTAATAATATATAAACCAGTCCTTATAGCCCGCATAGCCCGATTCACTCGGCGTAAGTTCAAGCGCATACCCCGAAACACGGCTTAATTCCCTGCCGATGTCAAGCGCACGGGGCGGATTACAGTCAAGATATTTCCAGTATATAACCTCTCCCTGCGTATGATATGACAAGGTTAGAGAAAAGTTATTTTTCTGCGTAAACCGATAGACAGCGCCGCTTTCGGGTGCGCTCAGCGGCGCAGTACCCACGTAATCTCTCGGCGCAGGCGTGGTATAGCCTTGAGAATATTTGATTTTCTTTGCATTTTCCCAGCCTGCGGGATAGTTTAGGTTTAAATCCGTTCCCAAAATATTTGCTTTCCAGCCGTTTGGAAACGGTATCGACGGATATTTCTCCGATATAATCTTGGCTCCCTCATAATAAACAGAATTTTCCGCTATCGCTCCGTTTACCAAATCAACTCCGTCGGGGTTGACAAGCGGAATCACGGTAAGACGTTTACCGTTATACAGCCTTTCGGCGGAAAGTCCGCCTATCTCCCCATTGGTGGCATACGCTTCGCAGTAATCCTCGATAAACTTAAACAAAAGGGGGGTTGTTATCCATTCGTTCGCATGGTGCGAAGCGTTATAAAATACGTGCGTTGTGCCTGTTCCGATAGTTATGAAGTCAAGTTCATGCCCCATTACGCTCTGACCTGCGCTTCCCGCAACGATGAACGGATAACGCACGGAAAGTCCGTCCGTCAAAATCGACGACAGCTCGTATGTATACGCTATGTTTGTCGGAACGATTGAAAAGCCAAACGGAATAACTATCCGCTGACCTATCGTAAGATTGCTTTCGTTTATTTCAGGGTTTGCCGTTTTGATACGCCCGATGGTTGTCTTGTATTTTTCGGCAAGCTTATAAAACGTCATTGTCGGCTTTATAATTTCCGTTGTATAACCCTTTAGATATGGTGTAAAAACGTCCCATGTCCTTTCGCCGACAATTCCGTCGGGCGATATTCCGTTTTCCGTTTGCACGCTCATAATAAGCTTTTCGAGCGTTTCGCCGAAATAGCTGTTTGTTTCGTCGGTTTCGTAGCCCATTCTCTCCAGCGCAAGCCTTGCATACGAAACATACGGGTTATTGTCGTTTCTTTTTATTGTAATCATATTTTTTCATACCTCCTCATATTTATATTATGCCGTATGATAAATTTTGGCAAATCAATATTTCCAAATATTAATTTTTTGTTAATTTTCGTATTTGCTATTGATTTTTTGGGAGAAATAGGCTATAATTTAGATATATTTTCGGAAAGGATATTAAAATCATGAATTTTGCAGAAATTTTAAAATCTATTTTTTTGGGTATCGTCGAGGGATTGACGGAATGGCTCCCGATATCTAGTACGGGTCATATGATTCTCGTAAATTCGTTTATGAAAACGGATGGCTTTCTCACCTCCGACTTATACCTTTATGTAATTCAGTTCGGCGCTATTTTGGCGGTTGTTACAATGTTTTTCGGAAAACTCAATCCGTTTTCGCCGCGCAAAAGCTCACAGGAGAAAAAGGATACGTGGGATATGTGGTTTAAGGTTATTGCGGCTTGCGTTCCGGCAGGCGTTTTCGGACTGCTTCTCGACAACTACATGGAGCATTTCGAAAATCCGTATGTTATCGCCTCCACGCTTATTATATACGGTATACTGTTTATAATTACGGAAAATCTCAACAAAACTTCAACCGTAAACGATATGAAATCAATGACATACAAAACTGCTCTTTTAATCGGTATGTTCCAGGTTCTGTCGATTGTTCCCGGTACGTCAAGGTCGGGCGCAACGATTTTGGGGGCTATAATGCTCGGCTGTTCGAGAAGCGTTGCCGCAGAATTTTCGTTTTTCCTCGCAATACCCGTTATGGTCGGCGTAAGTATTTTGAAAATTGCAGGCAATCTTGATTTGATAACAGCGTCAAACATGGCTACGCTTCTTGTCGGAATGGTTGTTGCATACATAGTTTCCATGATTTCAATAAAGTTCCTCATGGACTTCGTTAAAAAGCATGATTTCAAATGTTTCGGATATTACCGCATAATTTTGGGTATAATAGTTTTAGCATATTTCATGATAGTTTAAAAAACGCAGAAATTTTTTGAAAAAATTTCTAAAAAAGTATTGACAAAATAAGAAAAATAGTATATAATAGTCGAGTGCTTAAACATTTAAGCACTCATATATAGGGATATCGCCAAGCGGTAAGGCCTCGGACTCTGACTCCGATATCGTAGGTTCGAATCCTGCTATCCCTGCCAAAAAAATCGGCAAGTACATTTGTGCTTGCCGATTTTTTACTTATTACTTATTACTTATTACTTATTACTTATTACTTTTTCACTATTCACTTGAATTTTATGTGCCG
>USLP01000016.1 GCA_900555525.1 uncultured Eubacteriales bacterium | reverse complement strand
TATTCGATATGGCTTGCGTCTGTGAAAAAACGATACCGGACTTTTTTCCGTCTGCGCTTTTTTTTGGAGATAATTTTGAAGTTATGTCAAGTCTCATGCACGATTACAGAGGAAAAATAGACTTGATATATACCGACCCGCCGTATAATACGGCACAAACGTTTTTATTATCGAAAAAAAGGGCGAACAGTATAAGCCGTGAAAAAGACGGCGAAGTTGCATATAACGACAAAATGAATTTTGACGGCTATATGGAATTTATACGGGAAAGAGCTATTCTTATGAGGGAGCTTTTGTCGGATAAGGGGTCTTTGTATTTCCATATCGATTATAAAGTAGGTCATTACGTAAAAATAATATTAGATGAAATATTCGGAGAAAAAAATTTTAAAAATGATATTACGAGAATAAAATCAAATCCGAAAAATTTTTTACGGCATGCGTACGGCAATGAAAAAGATTTAATATTATTTTATGCTAAAAATGCACAGAATAATATATGGAATGATATAAAAATTCCGCTCGAAAAGGAAGAAATGGAAAAACGCTATTCCAAAATTGATAAAAACGGGCGCAGATATACGACAATACCGCTTCATGCACCCGGAGAAACAAAAGACGGAATAACCGGACAGCCATGGCGTGATATTGAAGTACCCAAGGGACGGCATTGGAGAACGAATCCGTCTGAATTTGATAAGCTTGACAAAAAAGGCGATATTGAATGGTCTAAAAACGGCAATCCGCGAATAAAAAAATATGCTTTTGAACATAAGGGAAAACGAATACAGGATATATGGCGTTTTAAAGACTCGCAAAAACCGATTTATCCGACCGAAAAAAATATAGATATGATAAAGCGAATTATTTTGCAGTCGTCAAATCCCGACAGTATAGTTATGGATTGCTTTGCGGGAAGCGGAGCAATGCTTAAAGCGGCGGAAGAGGTTGGAAGAAGATGGATTGGTATAGATAATTCAAAGCTTGCAATCGAGGTTATAAAAAGCCGTCGCTTGAAGGAATATGCATATTACGATATGACTTTTTAGGGGGGGATAACGTGAATGAAATACAGTTTCCGCATTTGGGGTTAAGCTTTAATATAAATCCCGTTGCATTCACTATAGGAAGTTTCAGCGTTTATTGGTATGCTCTTATAATTCTTGCAGGCATACTCCTGGGCTTTTGGTATGCTTGCCGGTTTTGCAAAAAGGACGGCAACAGTACGGAGCTTTTATATGATGTTTTGCTTTACGGGCTGCCGTCCGCAATCATTTGCGCACGTATTTATTACGTTGTGTTTAACTTTGGAGAATATAAGGACAATTTTTGGGACGTCTTTAAAATTCATGAGGGTGGAATAGCCATATACGGCGCAGTTATCGGCGCGGTTATATCCACGTATATTTACGCAAGAAAAAAGAAGGTCAATCCGCTTATGCTGTTTGATTACGGCGCCGCAGGGCTTTTTGTCGGTCAAGCTGTAGGACGGTGGGGGAATTTCGTAAACCAGGAGGCATTCGGCGGCAATTATGACGGACTTCTTTCAATGACGGGCGGCACAATCAAAAAAACGCTTGTCGAAATGAGCGCTCAAGGTATGGCGGTTGACCCCGAAATCGGCGTACACCCGACGTTTTTATATGAAAGCTTATGGAACTTTTTGGGAATAATTTTAATATCCTTCTTTTTCAAAAAGAAAAAGCATACGGGCTTTCCGTTTGCTTTTTACATAGGCTGGTACGGAATCGGCAGATTTTTTGTTGAAGGAATGAGAACCGACAGCCTTATGATGACGGAAAATATTCGTGTTTCGCAGGTTGTTGCGATAGCCTCCGTTATTATATCTATAGTTATGTTTGTTATATTGTCAAAACGAAACAAAGCGGAGGCGGATTAATGAAAAACGATGTTATCTGCTCGCTTTGGCTTCATACGAGAAAAGGAATTTCAAACCATATAAAAAAGGCGCTCATAGACGAATACAAAACGGCAAGCACGCTTTATTATATGAGTACTGCGGAAATTGACGGCATATATGCCGATACAAGCGTAAAACAGGCTCTTCTCAATAAAAATACGGACGAAGCGTGCGCCGTAAAAAGAGCGTGCGATGAAAAGAGTATTGAAATAATAGCGTATGAGGACGACAGCTATCCGAAGCTTTTAAGGGATATTTCAAGTCCGCCGTATATACTGTATAAAAAAGGTGCGGATATCGACTTGAAAAACATGAAAGCCGCCGCAGTTGTCGGCTCCCGTATACTTTCCGATTACGGAAAATATGTTACCGCAAAAATATCCGATGACCTTTGCGCACAGGGTTTTACAATCGTAAGCGGAATGGCGGCAGGTGCGGACGGTGAGGCTCACAGAGCCGCACGAAACGCAGGAGCGCCTACGGTTGCGGTTTTGGGGTGCGGAGCTGATATTGTATATCCGATGCAAAATCGTGATATTTACGAATATGCAAGCAAATACGGAGCGGTAATTTCGGAATATCCGCCGTCATTTTCTCCGACAAGAAGCTCGTTTCCTGCAAGAAACCGAATCATTGCGGGAATAAGCGCTTTTACGGTCGTAACCGAAGCAAGGCTTAACAGCGGTTCTTTGATTACGGCAAGAGATGCAAATTCATACGGCAGACGTGTTTTTGCCGTTCCGCAGAATATAAATTCGCCTTACGGACAAGGCTCAAACCAGCTTTTAAAGGAATATGCTCATGTGATAACGTCGGGCGCAGACGCATTCGAGTATTATATACGAGAATACGGAGGCAGGGAACAGGCGGAGCAAATAAGGCGAAATATCCGAAAAAGAGCGGAAGAAACAATAAAAGAACAAAATTTCAGCGAAGACGAAAAACGCATAATAAAGGCTTTGAAAAACGGCGCTTCGCATATAAATAAAATATCCGACGAAACAGGCTTTCCCATCGGAAAGGCAAAGGCGCTTATGTCGCTTTTGGAAATACGGGGGGTTGTCTGTTCGATTGCCGGAAATGCCTACGGTCTTACCGAGGGACTTATAAAGTAAAAAACGAAAGGAACGAATATAAATGGCGTCTAATTTAGTTATTGTGGAGTCGCCCTCAAAGGCGAAAACAATAGAAAAATATTTGGGAAAAGACTATGAAGTCATAGCCTCCGTGGGTCATTTGAGAGACTTGCCCGAAAAAACCTTCGGAGTAAACATAGAAAACAATTTTGAACCGAAATATCAGATTATGCCCGCTAAAAAAGAACTTGTGAAAAAGCTTGTGAAAATGGCTAAGGAAGCGGATAACGTATATCTCGCAACTGACCCTGACCGCGAGGGAGAGGCGATAAGCTGGCATATTTCACAGCTTTTGAAAATGGACGAGGACAAAAAATGCCGTGTAACCTTCAACGAAATAACGAAAAATGCGGTTTTAAACGGTATAAAACACCCCCGTACAATCGATATTTCACTGGTTGACGCACAGCAGGCACGCCGTATTCTTGACAGAATTGTGGGCTATAAATTAAGTCCGCTCCTTTGGAAAAAGATACGTAAGGGGCTGTCGGCAGGACGTGTCCAGTCCGTTGCCGTAAAAATGATTTGCGACCGAGAGGACGAGATAAATAATTTCGTTCCGCAGGAATATTGGACGCTTGACGCAATGTTTAAAGCCGGAAACTCCGAATTTTCCGCAAAGTTTTACGGAATAAACGGCAAAAAAACACAGCTTAACGATAAAAAATCAACCGATGACGTGCTTAGTGATTTGAAAACGGCTGATTTTATCGTTTCCGACGTTAAGAAAACCGAGAAAAAGAGATATCCCGTACCGCCGTTTACAACGAGTACATTGCAGCAGGCGGCATCGAGAAGCCTGAATTTTTCATCAAAGAAAACAATGATGGTTGCGCAGACGCTTTATGAGGGCGTTGATATCGCAGGCATAGGCTCAACGGGTCTTATAACGTATATGAGAACGGACAGCCTTCGTATTTCCGCAGAGGCGATAGACGCGGCAAAAAAATATATAACGGAAAATATCGGAGAAGAATATTATCCCGAAAAGCCCAATGTATTCAAGAAAAAATCCGAAAATACGCAGGACGCCCACGAAGCCGTACGTCCTTCAAATATAGAGCTTACACCCGATAAAATAAAAAGCTCGCTCACAAACGACCAGTATAAGCTTTACCGCTTAATCTGGAACAGATTTGTTTCTTCACAGCTAAAGCCTGCGGTTTATGACGTTTTGACAATCGAAATAGAGGGCAAGGGCGAGAAAAATACGAATAATTTCAGAACGGTATGCCAGAATTTGAAGTTTGACGGCTGCACGAAATTTTATATTGACGCCGATGATGAAGAAGAGAAAAAATCCAAAGTCCCCAAGGTTTCCAAGGACGATAAGCTTGAGCTTTCCGAACTTCTGCCCAAGCAGAATTTCACGGGTCCTCCCTTAAGATATACGGAGGCGTCGCTCGTAAAAGCCATGGAGGAAAACGGAATAGGACGTCCGTCAACATATGCGCCGACTATTTCAACAATTTTGGCGAGAGAATATGTCAAGAAAGAGGGCAAATCCTTTGTTCCGACAAATTTGGGTACGCTTGTAACAAATCTGATGAAAGCTTCGTTTTCGTCTATTGTTGATGAAAAATTCACGGCGCAGATGGAGCATGAACTCGATACGATTGAATCGGACGGAAAGGATTGGCATAAGGTGCTTTCCGATTTCTACGGAGATTTCAGCAAAACCTTGGAGGAGGCAAACGAAAACGCTCCGAAAATGCAGGAAACAACCGATGAAAAATGCGAGCTTTGCGGCGCAAACCTTATTATAAAAAGCGGACGTTTCGGAAAATTTTTGGCTTGCCCGAATTCCCCCGAATGTAAATTCACCCGTCCGATGCCGAAGGTTACTTTGAGCGTTCCTTGCCCGAAATGCGGTGGTACGCTTGTTGAAAAAACCTCCAAAAACAAAAAAGTTTTTTACGGCTGTACGAATTATCCGACCTGCGACTTTGCTTCGTGGGATAAACCGCTTGACAAAAAATGCGAACTTTGCGGAAGCTATATGGTAGAACGCCGTTTCGGACGCTCCAAAAAGGAATATTGCTCGAATCCCGACTGCAAAAACTGCGCTCCGAAGCCGAAGCCAAAGGCAGAAAAGGCAGAAAAAGCCGAGAAAGCCGAAAAAACAACAAAGACAACAAGGAAAACAACGAAAAAATCATAAAAGAAAGGGAGGAAAAACGGTGCGTCTTAAAAATCTTAAGCTTTATAAATACAGAAGCTATGATTTTCTCGATTTGGATTTTTCTAAGGGCATAAACGTAATCTACGGAAAAAACGCGCAGGGAAAAACCAACATTGTCGAGGCGATATACTATTTTTCCTCTCTAAAATCGCACCGTTTTGCGCTTGACAAAGAAATTATCAAGGAAAACGAAAACGGCGCCATGATGAAAATCGAGTATGAAAAGGAAACGGGCGAAAAGAGCGACCTTAAAATTACTCTTAAAAACGGCGCAAGACGAGAACTTTTGAAAAACGGCGCAAAAAAGGAACGCACCGATTTTCTCGGCAATTTTTATTCCGTCCTTTTTTCACCCGAAGACCTTAACCTTATAAAAGGCGAAAAGGATTTAAGACGGCGCTTTATAGATACGGATATATGCCAGCTTCGCCCGAATTATTATAAAATACTTCATAATTATAACAGCGTGCTTATAAACAGAAACAAGGTTTTAAAGGACGAAATAAACCCCGACCCCGAACTTTTGAAGGTTTATACCGAGAAGCTTATCGAATACGGAAGCGAAATTATTTTTTACCGCTGTCTTTACATAGAACGCTTGAAAGAAACGGCACGGAAAATATATTCCGAAATTTCCGACGATAAGCATGAGCTTGAGGTTAAATACAAAACCTTTTTTGAAATTTCCGACAAGGAAAACAAAAAGCGCATAAAAGAGCTTTTCAGTGAACACAGCGAAAGCGTGTTTTTTGAGGAACTGAAGAAACGCACAACGCTTATAGGCCCTCATAAGGACGATATAGAATTTTTGACAGACGGCAAAAATTCAAAGGTTTTTGCGTCCCAGGGTCAGCAAAGAACAATAATTCTGTCGCTTAAGCTTTCGGAAATAATATTTATAAAGGAACTCACGGGAGAGGCTCCCGTTTTGCTTCTTGACGATATTCTGTCCGAGCTTGATAAACAAAGGCAAAAACGTCTTTTTAACTATGTGCGTGATTTCCAGACGATTTTAACCGTAACGGATTCGCATACCGTAAACCCAAGCAAGGTGAAAATGATAAAAATACAAAATTCAAAGGTTGTGGAATAATATAAACGAGACCCTCCGTTTTTCGGAAAGTCTCGTTTTTTTTAACCCAATAACAGAGGCTCTAACTGTTCGCCCGAAAGTGCGTGCGTTAAGGTGTCGTAAACCTTGCCGAAATCGCAGACGAGAGAAGTCGGCTTTGAAAAAGGGGAATCCTGCCCGAACGGTACAAAGTAAACGTTTTTTGTATTTAGGACAGTACCCAGACTTTTTGCGCTTCCCGAAAGTCCGTCGTTTGTGGCGAGTGCGATAATAACGGGGATTTTATTTCTTAATGACGCTTTTGCCGCCATTGTTACCGCAGTATCCGTTATCCCCATGGAAATTTTTGAAAGCGTATTTCCCGTACACGGCGATATGACGAGTGCGTCGATGTATTTTTTCGGCCCTATCGGTTCGGCGTCTTCTATCGTATGAACGATTTTTTTGCCGCACATACCTTCTATTTTTTCGATAAAATCGGAGGCTTTTCCGAATCTCGTGTCGGTTTGGTATGCGTGCTCCGACATAAACGGAAATATTTCAATTCCTTTTTGCGTGAGTTCCTCCATAGCCTTAAGAGATTTGGAAAAGGTACAGTATGAGCCTGTTAGGCAATAGCCGATTTTTATGTTTTCCATACTCTGTTTTCAGTCCTTATCTATCATATTGATTATGGTGTCGGAAATGATTTTTCCCGAGGAATAAGGCGCTGTTTTGCCGGGCAGAGAAAGCGCATGAACAGCCTGCACCCCAAACATCTGCATATCCTTCATATCACAGCCGCCGGGGAGCGAGGCAAGGTCTATGAAAAAAGCGCCGTCGGCAATTTTTGATATCAGCTTTTTGTCAAATATTCTGTACGGAACGGTATTTACGATTATATCGAATTTTCCTATTTCGTATTCCAGATTTTTATATTTCACAGGTGTGAAGCCGTTTAGCTCAATCCATGAAAGGTCGGAGGTTTTTCTTGCCGCAACCGTAACGTGCGCACCGAGAGATGATGCGACATTTGCCGTTATCTTGCCTATTCTTCCGTAACCCGTAATCAAAAGCTCACTGCCGAAAACGCTTATCGGAGTTTCGGAAAAAATAATGTCAAATGCGCCCTCGACCGTAATGGCGGCATTTTTTACGAGAAATTCTTCGTTTTTCGCATAATCGTGTATGTTTTTGGAGATACAGCAATTTTTAAATTCCTCGTTTATCATTCCTCCGAAAATCTGCGTATTTTCGCCGATGTTTTCATAAATTATTCCGAGCGGTATTTTTTCTTTTGAGAGCGGAGCGTTTATTGTTACGCTGTCATAAGTAACGGGAAGCGGAAGCAGTATGAAATCGGCGGTTTTTATGTCGTCTGCGGGATTTTCCGATATTTCAGCCATATCGTCGGCATCGGGCGAAAATCCGTACAAAACCGTATCAAACCCTTTCTTTTTCAGATATGAAGCGCATTTCAACTGCCTTAAATCACCGCCTATAATGAAAAATTTTTGTCTTTTTTTGTTTTCCAAAATTATCTTCCTTTCGGTTTTTATTCCGCACCGAATTGAAAATGTTTTTTCAATCCACTACATTTTATTCCGAAAAAGCCGTTTGGGTTACTAAATACCGATGAATTTGATAAATTCTTCTATGATTTTTTTGCGTTCTTCTACGGTGTAATAAAAATGCCCCGACCGATTCAATATTAAAAGTCTGTAATTTTTGAACCCTGCAAGATATTTTATCGATTTTATGCTTACGTATTCGTCCTTCTGCGAAAAAATGCAGTACATCGGCACGGTAAGATGAGAGAGAATTTCTCGGATTTCTATACTTTTTCTCATAAGCTCCTCATATCTCGGAATCCACCTCGGATAGTCGGACAGCTTACAGTCGCTTACACTGTATACGGATTTTATAAGCCTGCAAAATTCCTCGTCTTTCTGCGAAATATTGAAAGCAACTATAAGACCGTTTTTTATGCCTCTTTTGTTTAAGCGTATGGAAAACGGCGGCGCAATCATAAAAAGTCCGCATATTTTTTCGGGATTTTTTACGGCGGAGCATATCGAGGTAAGACAACCCATAGAATGACCGACAATATAAATTTTTTCATATTCGTTTCTTAAGCTTTGTATGACCTTGTCGGTATAGCTTTGCCATTCTTTCATGCCTGAGCGTGCAAAATCACTGCCCGTTTTTCCGTGCCCCGGAAGAAGCACGGCTTTCGTATCGCATTTATCTTTAACCGCTTCAATCATATCCGAAAACTGATTCGGTCCCTCCAAAATTCCGTGTATAAAAAGAACTGCCGTGTCATGTTTTTTCATGCTTATCACCCCACTAAAATTTTACCATAAAAAAGAAATTTATGCAATAATGTTTTTAAAATATTTAAAATTTATTTTTTTTATAAAAAAGACTTGAAAAATATCGCAAATTGTTATATAATAATAAAAGTTAGATTTTAACAGAGAGGAATGAATTTTGAAATGGGATTTATAGACCGAATCAAAGAAAGAGCAAAAGCGGACAAAAAGACAATCGTTTTGCCCGAATCTATGGACAAGCGTACATTTGCCGCTGCCGAAAAAGTTCTTAAGGAGGGTATCGCAAATCTTATTATTATAGGAACACCCGAAGAAATTGCGGAAAACAGCAAAGGCTACGATATATCGGGCGCAAAGATTATTGACCCTTATACATATGAAAAGACGGAGGATTATATCAATCTTTTTGTTGAATTGCGAAAAGCTAAAGGGCTTACATACGAGGACGCAAAGAAAACTGCGCTCGAAGATTATATGTATTATGCCTGCCTTATGGTTAAAGCGGGCGACGCTGACGGCGTTGTTTCGGGAGCTTGTCATTCTACGGCGAACACGCTCCGTCCGAGCCTCCAGATTATAAAGACAAAACCGGGAGTAAAGCTTGTTTCGGCATTCTTCCTTATGGTTGTTCCGAACTGCGAATACGGTGCTGACGGTACGTTTATTTTTGCCGACAGCGGCTTGGAACAGAATCCCGACCCCGAAAAGCTTGCGGCTATCGCGGCTTGCTCGGCGGAATCGTTTGAGCTTTTGGCAGAAAAAGAAGCAATTGTCGCAATGCTTTCTCATTCCACAAAGGGAAGCGCAAAGCATGCTGATGTTGATAAAGTAGTGGAAGCTACAAAAATCTGCAAAGAAAACAATCCAAACCTTAAAGTTGACGGCGAATTACAGCTTGACGCCGCAATAGTTCCCTCGGTTGGCGAATCAAAGGCTCCGGGTTCAACGGTTGCCGGCAAGGCTAATGTTCTTGTATTCCCCGACCTTGACGCGGGAAAACCCCATAGAATAGGGACGGGCAAAGGGCAGAAATTGACCTTTGCCTTGATTACCCTTATGGGAAGTTACAGCAACACCAAACCCAGAGAAAGGAGGTTTTCACTTGGCGTATGTACCCGTACCCAAAGACTTATCCAAAGTCAAGACAAAAGTAGCTTTCAACCTTACCAAACGGCAGATTGTATGTTTTGCGGCGGCTCTCCTGTTCGGCTTGCCGCTTTTCTTTCTGCTCAAAGACAGCACAGGCACAAGCCTTGCGTCTATGGCTATGATTGCCGTCATGCTGCCCTGTTTCCTGCTTGCCATGTATGAAAAACATGGGCAGCCCCTTGAAGTGGTGGTAAGAAATGTCGTTCAGACAAAGTTTACCCGCCCAAAGGAGCGACCTTACAGAACCGAAAACCTATACGCTGTCTTGGAAAAGCAGCGAAAACTTGAAAAGGAGGTATCAGCGATTGTCAAAAGGACAAACAAAAAAGACGCGGGAAGCCGCAGGAAACAGGCGTAAGCTGACCCGCGCCGAAAAGAAACAGATTGCCGAAGCTATCCGAAAGGCAAAGGGGGACGGCAAAGCCCGCACCGCACAGCAGACCATTCCTTACCTTGCCATGTACCCGGACGGTATCTGCAAGGTTACGGAAAAGAGATATTCAAAGTGCGTCGTGTTCGAGGACATCAATTATCAGCTTGCACAGGCAGACGATAAGACCGCCATTTTTGAAAACTGGTGCGATTTCCTCAACTACTTTGACGCGAGCGTGAGCGTGCAGCTTTCTTTCATCAATCAAGGGACGCAGCGGGAACAGGCAGAAAAAGCTATCACTATCCCGGCACAGGAGGACGCTTTTAACTCTATCCGCACCGAGTATTCGGATATGCTGAAAAATCAGCTTAGTAAAGGCAACAACGGGCTTGTGAAGCACAAATACATTACCTTTACCGTTGAAGCCGATAACAAGGCGGCTGCAAAATCAAGACTTTCCCGTATCGAAACCGACGTGTTTAACAATTTCAAGGTGCTTGGCGTAACCGCCCGCCCCTTATCCGGCTATGAACGCTTAAAGGTGCTGCATGGGGTATTCCACCCGGAGGGCGAGCCGTTCTCCTTTTCCTTTGACTGGCTTACCCCGTCGGGGCTGTCTACAAAGGATTTTATCGCCCCGTCCTCTTTCCGTTTTGGCGAGGGGCGTTATTTCCGCATGGGGCGCAAAATCGGCGCGGTTTCATTCCTTGAAATCCTTGCGCCGGAATTAAACGACCGTATCTTATCTGACATTCTGGACTTGGAAACGGGCGTTATCGTCAATCTGCATATCCACAGTATCGACCAGACCGAAGCCATAAAGACAATCAAGCGCAAGATTACCGACCTTGACAAAATGAAAATCGAGGAACAGAAAAAAGCGGTACGCAGCGGCTACGACATGGATATACTTCCCAGCGACCTTGCCACCTACGGGCAGGACGCCAAGGAGCTGCTAAAGACCTTGCAGAGCCGGAATGAACGAATGTTTCAGCTTACCTTTTTGGTGCTGAACACCGCAGACACCCGGCAAAAGCTGGAAAACGATGTGTTCTGGGCTGCCGGGATCGCCCAGAAATACAACTGTTCCCTTGTACGGCTGGACTACCAGCAGGAACAGGGGCTTATGAGCAGCCTGCCGCTGGCCAATAACCTCGTTCCCATCAAGCGCGCACTGACCACCACTTCCACCGCCATCTTCGTTCCCTTCACCACGCAGGAACTTTTTATGGAGGGCGATTCCCTCTATTATGGTCTGAACGCAGTGTCCAACAACATGATTATGGCAGACCGGAAGCAACTGAAAAACCCGAACGGTCTGATCCTCGGCACACCGGGAAGCGGTAAGTCGTTCAGTGCAAAGCGTGAGATCACGAACGTGTTCTTTACCACAACGGATGATATTATCGTGGCAGACCCGGAGGGCGAGTATTATCCGCTGGTGGAAGCACTGGGCGGTCAGGTTATCCATATTTCGTCCACCAGTAAGGACTACATCAACCCGATGGACATTAACCTCAACTATGCGGACGATGATAACCCGCTGGGCATGAAATCGGACTTTATTCTTTCCCTGTGTGAACTGATCATGGGCGCACGGGATGGCATGGAGCCGGAGGAAAAGTCGGTCATTGACCGCTGCCTGCCGCTGGTCTATCAGAAGTATCTGAACGACCCGAAGCCGGAGAATATGCCGACGCTCGGTGATCTGTACGACTGCCCGCGGGAGCAGAAAGAGCGGCAGGCACAACGTATCGCCACGGCACTGGAAATCTACGTCAATGGTTCGCTGCGGGTGTTCAACCACCAGACCAATGTGGAACTGGATAACCGCATTATCTGTTTCGACATCAAGGAGTTGGGCAAACAGCTGAAAAAACTGGGGATGCTCATCGTACAAGATCAGGTCTGGAACCGTGTCACCATCAACCGCAGCGGAAAAAAGAACACACGGTACTATATAGACGAATTCCATTTGCTCTTAAAGGAAGAACAGACCGCAGCATACAGCGTCGAGATTTGGAAGAGGTTCCGAAAATGGGGCGGTGTGCCGACAGGAATTACACAGAACATCAAGGATCTGCTGGCCAGCCGAGAAATCGAAAACATCTTCGAGAACAGCGATTTCATTTATATGCTCAACCAGGCATCCGGTGACCGGCAAATCCTTGCCAAGCAGTTGAATATTTCGCCGTTCCAGCTGTCGTATGTGACGAACAGTAACGAGGGGGAGGGACTGCTGTTCTACGGCAACACGATAATCCCATTCAAGGATAAGTTCGATACTTCGCTGAAACTGTACAGTCTGATGACAACGAAGCCCAATGAGATGGGAAAATACAAGGAGAAGAAAGAAGCATGAACACACCGAACATTTTTGACCGACTGAACTGTAAGATTCATCATCACTCTGACATGGAGCCGCACGAAAGTGATTCCGGCCCGCCTTTCGATGAGGTGGAGCCGCTCAACTTCCAAGATGAAGAATCGATAGTGCATACGGTGCTGGAGGACTTTTACGCCGTTGGCACACTGGCCGATGAACTGACTGACGGCTTTCACATGGAAGCCCACGGTTATCTTGACCGTGAGGAAG
>USLP01000015.1 GCA_900555525.1 uncultured Eubacteriales bacterium | reverse complement strand
TTGCAAACCAGAAAGGCGGCGTAGGTAAAACAACGTCGGCAATCAACATAGCCGCATGCCTGGGAAGCTTGGGAAAGAATGTTCTTCTTATAGACGCAGACCCGCAGGGCAATGCTACAAGCGGAGTAGGCATTGCAAAAGAAAATATAAAGAAATCCTTTTATGATTGTCTTATAGGAAACGAAAAAATCAAAAATGCTTCCGTAAAAACAGACTTTCAAGGACTTTCGATATGCCCCTGCAACATAGAGCTTGCGGGCGCAGAGGTTGAGCTTGTGGGGTTTTCGGACAGAGAATTTCAATTTTCAAAATCCTTAAAGGATATACGAAACGAATATGATTTTATAATCATAGACTGTCCTCCGTCTTTGGGACTTATAACAATAAATATTCTTTCGGGGTGCGACAGCGTTTTGATACCGCTTCAGTGTGAATACTTCGCCTTGGAGGGCTTAAGCCAGCTTATGAACACAGTCAAAAAAATAAAAGCCTCCTATAATCAGAATCTGTCGATAGAAGGAGTTATTCTTACAATGTTCGACGGAAGAACAAATTTAACGATACAGGTCGCGGGCGAAATAAAGAAATATTTCGGAGATAAGGTTTTTAATACTCCCGTTCCGAGAAGTGTGCGTTTGGGCGAAGCGCCCAGCTACGGAGAGCCTATCCTCTATTATGACAAGCATTCAAAATGCACGGACGCATACATAAATATTTCAAAAGCGATTATTAATAACAATTCATAAAAACGAAAGGAAGATAAAAATGCCGAAAAAATCGGGTCTTGGCGGAAAAGGCGTTGACGCTCTGTTCTCATCAGTTAATTTAAACGATGATGACAACCGTGTGTATGAGCTTAACGTTTATGATATAGAGCCCAACCGTGATCAGCCGAGACGTAATTTTGACGAAACGTCTTTGAAAAAGCTTGCCGAATCCATCGGCGAGGTAGGAGTGGTATCTCCGATACTCGTTACGAAAAAGGATAACGGAATGTATGAAATAGTGGCAGGCGAAAGAAGATGGCGCGCCTCAAAAATAGCAGGTAAGAAAAAAATCCCGGCAATCGTAAAAAAATACGAAAAAAAGGAAATAATGGAAGTAGCGTTAATTGAAAATCTTCAAAGAGAAGACTTAAACCCATACGAAGAAGCGCTCGGATATCAGTCTTTAAAAGATAATTTTGATTTAACGCAGGAGGAAATAGCGAAAAGAGTTTCAAAAAGCCGAAGCGGAATAGCAAACGTTATGAGAATTTTAACGCTTCCGAAGTTCGTTACGGACGAGATAAAAAAAGGAAAAGTCGGATTGGGACACGCCAAAGCTTTGCTTTCTTTGGAAACGGACGAAATGAAAAAAATTCTTCTCTACGATATTATTAACAAACAGCTTTCCGTACGAGAAGCCGAAGAGGAAGCAAAAAGACTGTCGCAGAAAAAAAGAACCTCTCTTATAAAGAAAAATTTAAAAAAAGACCCTCAATTCATAGAAATAGAGCAGAATTTGACGGAAAAATTCGGAACGAAGGTTCATATTAAAAGCGGTAAAATAAAAAGTAAAATTGAAATAGAATATTACACCGATAAGGATTTTCAAAATATTATAGATAAATTATACAGATAATAAAGAAAGGAGAAGGGAAGAAAATTCCCTCACAAAGAAAATGTTAGATATAAAAATGATTTTTGAAAACAAGGAAGAAGTTAAAAAGAAGGTAGCTTTAAAAGGCTGCGACCCCGAACTTGTCGAAAACGCTTGCCGTTTCGATGAAAAAAGAAGAGAACTCACGTATAAAGTCGAAGCTTTGAAAATGAAGAAAAACGCAGTTTCAAAGGAAATTCCAAAACTAAAAAAAGAAGGCAAAGATGTCGAGCCTATTTTTGCGGAAATGAAAGAATTATCCGATGAAATAAAAGAAATAGATACAGAGCTTTCACAGCTTAACGATGATTTAAGAGCGGCGCTATTAAGAATCCCGAATATCCCGGCAGACGTTGTTCCCGCAGGAAAAGACGATACTCAAAATAAAGAGATGAGGAAATGGGGTGAACCCAGAAAATTCGATTTTGAATTTAAGCCTCACTGGGATATAGGCGAAAACCTCGATATACTTGACTTTGAAAGAGGTTCAAAAATTTCCGGTTCAAGATTTACAGTATATAAAGGCTTGGGCGCAAAGCTTGAAAGAGCCGTAATCACATTCTTCTTAAATACTCACACAACTCACGGTTATACGGAAATTCTTCCTCCTTATATAGTAAACAGAGCGTCAATGACGGGTACGGGACAGCTTCCTAAATTTGAAGAAGACGCATTTTCTTTGAAAAACAACGATACATTCCTTATACCGACAGCAGAGGTTCCCGTAACAAACCTTTACAGAGATGAAATACTAAAAAAAGAAGATCTCCCAATATATCACTGTGCATATTCGGCTTGTTTCAGAGCGGAAGCCGGCAGCGCAGGAAGAGATACAAGAGGACTTATAAGACAGCATCAGTTTAATAAGGTTGAGCTTGTTAAATTTACAGAGCCCGAAAAATCTTTTGAAGAGCTTGAAAAGCTTACAAACGACGCTGAAAGACTTTTGCAGCTTTTGAAGCTTCCTTACAGAGTTGTTATGCTTTGCACGGGAGATTTGGGCTTCTCCTCGGCAATAACGTATGACCTCGAGGTTTATATGCCAAGCTACGGCAGATACGTTGAAATTTCATCATGCTCAAACTTTGTTGATTACCAGGCAAGACGCGCAAATATTAAATATAAAGAAAGCGCGTCTTCAAAGCCTCGTTTCGTTCATACTCTTAACGGTTCGGGTTTGGCTGTGGGAAGAACGGTTGCGGCAATTTTGGAAAATTATCAGAACGAAGACGGAAGCGTAACCGTTCCCGATGTGCTTAAAGATTTCATGGGCTGCGACGTTATAAAATAACATCATAAAAAACCGAAAAATATTTCAAATAATATTATGTAAACCAAAATAATAAGAAACTGCGGTTTTTTAGGTTTTTTGTTTTCCACAATTCTAAACAGAGTTTTCCACATTTTCTGTGGAAAACTCTAAAAAACGAGGTGATATAGTTGTTTTCAGAAGAAAACTTTTTTAATAATTTAGTAGACATAATAAAAAAAGGCGTATCGAACGATATTACATATCTGACATGGTTTGATAAGCTTAAATTCAAAGAAATAAAAAATAAAACGGCATATTTTTCCGTGCCGATAGACTATATGAAAGAAACGATAGAGAAAAGATATAACGCTCTTTTTAAGGAAGCTGTGGCGGAAGCGTCTCAGGGTGAGCTTATAAATTATGTGATATTTATAGAATCCCAGAAAAGCTCTTCGTTTCTGGAAAATTTCAATACTATAGATTATGAATCATGCCTTAATAAAAGATACACGTTTGAAAATTTTGTAATAGGCTCGTCAAACTCATTTGCACACGCGGCGGCTGTGGCGGTTGCACAGAATCCAGCAGGAAGTTACAATCCCCTTTTTCTGTACGGAGGAGTAGGGCTCGGAAAAACGCATTTGATGCACGCTATCGGAAACAGAATAACACAAACATTTTTGGATAAAAAGGTTCTTTATACAACAAGCGAAACATTCACAAACGAATTTATAGAATCGATTAAGACAGGAAAAAACAACGATTTTAGGGAAAAATTCAGAAATATAGACGTTCTTATGATAGACGACATACAGTTTATAGGCGGTAAGGAAAGAAGCCAGGAGGAATTTTTCCACACGTTTAACCATCTTTATCAAAACAACAAACAGATAATAATTTCCTCGGATCGTCCGCCGAAGGAAATCAGCACACTTGAGGACAGGCTCAGAACCCGTTTTGAAGCGGGACTTATGTGCGATATAAACGCACCCGATTTTGAAACGAGAATAGCCATATTAATGCGTAAAAAGGAGCAGGAACATATAGATATAGACGATGAGATTGTAGAGCTTATAGCGAAAAAAATCACATCAAATATAAGAGAGCTTGAGGGTATACTCATAAGAATAATGGCAATAACAAAGCTTTCGGACGAAAAAGTTACAAAAGATATGGCGGAAGATATTATAAAAGTAATTATAAAAGATAAGAAAAAAGCCAAGCCCGAAATAGAATCCGTAATATTTGAAACGGCAAATTACTTTAATTTGGAGCCCTCTTTATTAAAATCAAAATCAAAGAAAAAAGAAATAGCTCTTGCACGTCAAATTGCAATGTATATAGCCAGAAATATGCTTGAGATGTCGCTTCCTAAAATAGGAGAGGAATTTGGAGGAAGAGACCATTCCACAGTTATGCACAGCATTTCAAAAATTGAAGAAGAGAAAAAGTATGACCAAAACATACAAAACGTTATAGAAGAAGTTACATCAGCAGTTATAAATTAAGCTAAAATCAAGGGTTTTGAGACTTTTCCACAAGTCTGGGAAAACTCATAAGGAAAAAATGTTGATAAAAAATACAGAAAAAAGTTATCAACAAAGTTATAAACATTTCCGCATGGAAAACGTGTTGATAACTCAAAAATAAAGTTTAACCTATAATTATATGTGTGGAAAACCAAAAATATTCCACATTTTATAAAAAAGTTTTCCGGCTTTAAAATAAGCTTGTACCATGCGTTTGCGACACTTTTCAACATTTCCCCCGCCCCTATATACTAATACTGTTTATATATATTATTTATATATGTATAATAAATAAAGAAAGGATAAAAATATGATTATAGAATTTGAATGTCCGAAAGAAATACTTATGGAAAATCTTCTTATCGTACAAAAAGCGGTAGCTATGAAATCAGCTGTTCCGCAGCTTGAATGCTTCTATATAGAAGCGAAAAGCAACAAAATAACCGTTATAGGAAACAATTATGAAATATCTATAAAGACAGAATTTAACGCCGAAACTGAATCGGAAGGAAAAATACTTATAAATGCAAGGAACTTTTTCGATATGGTTCGCCTTATGCCCAGCGGCGATGTAAGAATTTCAGCCGATGACGATTATAAAGTTGAAATAAAAAATAACCGTACAAAATACGAAACAATAGGAATGAGTACGGAAGCTTTTCCGATGAATGAAGATACGCAGTTTTCTTACAGCTTTAAAATAAAAGAAAAAAATCTTAAGGAGCTTATTAAGAAAACATATTTTTCTGTCGGAAACGACGACAAAAATCCGACGTTTAAAGGAGCTCTTTTTGAGGTTAAAGAGGATAATTTAAAGGTTGTTACAACCGATACTTTCAGAATGTCTCTTATAAACGAAGAAATTGTAAATGAGTGCGGTGAATATTCCTTTATAATTCCCGGCAAAAGCCTTAACGACCTCCTTAAAATAATGGGCGACAGCGAAGAAGAAATGGAAGTTTCGTTCAGTGAAAAAAATGCTCTTATGAAGCTTAGAAACATAGAATTTTCAACAAGACTTATAGAAGGCGAATTTTTAAATTATGCGCATTTTATTCCGAATGAATCAAAAATAAAAGTTTATGTAGATACAAAAACTTTAAGCGAATCTTTGGAAAGATGCGCCCTTATCGTTACACCCGACGCAAGAGAACACGTTAAAATGACGGTTACCGACAATAAAATAGAGCTTCTTACCGTATCAAGAGTTGGTAAAATAGAGGACTGTGTGGACGCTGTGAAAACAGGCGACGATATTGAGGTAGGATTTAACTATAAATTCGTCCTTGACGCTCTTAAGTCTATAGAAGAAGATAGAGTTTCTTTGAATTTTACAAACAATTTAAGCCCTTGTATCATAAAATGTGATGATAACGACAGTTTTACGTATCTTGTTGTACCTGTAAGATTAAGAGATTAATTTTTTTCAGACTTCAAATCAAAGAAAGGAGTAAAAAATATGAAAAAAATAATAAAAATAGAAGGAATGAGCTGTGAACACTGCAAAAAAAGAGTGGAGGACGCACTTTCGGCAATCAGCGGTGTAAGCTCCGCCAAAGTAAATCTTAAAGAAAAAGAAGCGGTTGTTTCTTTAAAGGAAGAGGTTTCTGACGAAATTCTAAAAAATACGGTGAAAGAAGCAGGCTATGAACCCAAAAGCGTGGAAGTTAAAAAAGGACTTTTCTCGTGATTATATATCCGTATCAGATTTACTTTTATCTTATAAAAAAGCCGGGCGATTATTTCAAAAATATAGAAATTTCCTGGGAACAAAAGAATATTATCCCTTCAATAGATATGTATTTTCGTAAATTTTTATGGAGGTGCGATAAAAATGAAGAGGATAGTATTCTTTACGGGAATGAAAAGGAAACGTTTATAAAAGCTCTTCTTAATGATAATGAAAAATGTGAAATTATGTTTGCATTTGACTTAAGAACGGTTAAAGAAGAGCTTTTTAATATAACGGCGGAATTCGCTTCGTTTAAAGAAGCTTGTTTTTTGACGCCCGATAAGGAAATAAAAAGGCCGAGCTTTAATACTCTTATGGAAATAACCGTAAATTCCGCCGCTTGCAAATATTGCACGGAAGAAGAACCGAAGTATAAAGCTTTAAAAGATGAATTTTTGGTATCTGAAATTTATTTTTGGGAAAAATACGTAAAAAAACAGGATAAAATTGTTCCATGAGGAACAATTTTAAAAAAATGAAGTATTTTTCTTGACAAAATTCTGTAAATATGATATAATGCTTTATGCGTCAAAAATATTATGCGGGTGTGGCGGAATTGGCAGACGCGCAAGATTTAGGTTCTTGTGTCATCCGGCGTGGGGGTTCAAGTCCCTTCACCCGCACCATACCGAGTGTTCTTACAGAACTTGAAAGGTTTTGTATGACACTCGGTTTTTTATTGACTTTTTAACATGCGCAAGCGGCAAAATGAACATCTACGCCCTGTCTTGTGTGTACCGAAACATTGTTTTCGGGTAGCTTTTCAAGGTCGGGTATTTCAATATTGCCTATGCAATTATAGTGAATTGTGAGCTGTTGAACGGTTTTACCGTCAATTTTTTCGGACTGATGTACTTCAATTTTTTCAATCAATTCGTTTAACATTCTCGGAGTAAGTTTTCTTGCTCTGGTATATTTACGGACAGAAGCCGTAAACATATCAGCCGTTACAGATTTACTTTTTTCGGTATTAAGTTCCGTTTCCAATTCCTTAATGCGTGCCGTGACTTCTTTTTGCTCCGATTCGTATTTGACGGACAGTTTTGCAAATCTGTCATCGCTTATCTTGCCGGAAACATTGTCCTCATAGATATGCTCAAACAAATTATCGAGTTCGTCGTTTCTTGCATTTAATATATTTAATTCTTTTTGCTTTAATTGTCTTTCCTGTTCTGCTGCTTTTATTGAGTGTCCCATAACAATTTTAGCAAATTCACCCTCATACTGCGTTGAAAGTTTTGTTAAACGTCTGATTTCGCCAAGCACAACCTTTTCCAAAAAATCAACCCGTATATAGTGCGTTGAGTTACAGATTTTCCGTTTACCTTTGTTATATCCCGAACAGTTAAAATATTCTATTTCGGGATTTGCTTGATTAAAGTGATACCATAAGTTACTGCCACAGTCAGCACACACAAGCAACCCGGCAAACATATTTTTTTCGCCGTCCGATTTCTGCTTTTTGCGTGTTTTTCTGCTCCGTCTTTCTTGTATTGTTTCCCATACGCTTCGGTCAACAATAGGCTCGTGAACGTCTTTGAATACAACCCAATTTTCACGGTCATTTACTATGCGCTTTTTATTTTTGTATGACTTTGAATATGTTTTGAAATTCAAGACATCACCGCAATATTCTTGTTTTGTCAGAATTGAAACGATTGTTGAGCTTTTCCATTGACAGCTTAAAGTGTTTTTCGCACCCGGTCTGCCAATGCCTTTGCTTTGCCAATAGCTTGTGGGAATAAGGATATTTTCGCTTGCGAGAATATCCGCTATCTGATGAGGTCCGATTCCGTCCATTGTCATACTGAATATCCGTCTGACAACAGCGGCGGCTTCTTCATCAACAGCCCAGCTTTTGCTGCCGTCGGGATTTTTCATATATCCATACGGGGGCAATCCCATAGGCTCGCCTGCATTGCCTTTAATCTTATTGCTGATACGGCGTTTTTTTGAAATGTCCCTTGCGTACCATTCGTTAAAGAGATTTTTAATCGGAGCAAGTTCATTTTCGCCCTCTGCAGTGTCTATATTGTCTGATACTGCAACAAGCCTTATATCGTACTCCGGCAAAAATTCCTCTGTCAATTTTCCGACTTCAATATAATTTCTGCCAAGTCTTGAAAGGTCTTTTACAAATACGGCTGATACCTTGTTGTCCTCAATCGCTTCAATCATTCGTATGTAATCGGGGCGTTCCATTGTTACGCCGGAAATACCGTCGTCGCAAAAAATCAAGAGATTTGTATATCCCTTTTCTTTTGCAATTTTGGTTAGTAATTTTTTCTGATTTCCTATACTGTAACTGTCGCCTTCCAAATTATCATCACGGGAAAGACGCACATACAAAGCTGCGGTAACTTCTCTTTTTTTATTTTTTGACTGTCTCATAAAGTCCTCCTTTCTTGACAGCCAAATAAACAGTATTACCAATAATATTATACCGCGCTTTATTTGTTCTGTCAGCCGTATTCTGAAAATTTGTGAAGTTTTATTTCCCGTCCGTCATAAGACGGAGCAAAACCGTGCCCAAAGTATCGGTTGAGTTTTCTTTGAAAACAGGTTTAACTACAAAGGTGTTTTTGTCAAAATCATATTGTTTCGGTTGTTCCAATTCCGCATTATCCTTTTTAATATTTTCATTCTCATTCATAGTCTTTTACCTCATACATATTTATGAATGTTTAACAACAGTCTGACAGCCGGTGGCACGGCTCACGGGACTTTCACCCTCCGCATAGTTCTTATGCAACCGCCCAATGCAGTGACGCGTTCAAGACGGGAGTATCATTATTTCATCATAGCGTCATTGCTGTGCAGAATTGCCTTTTATTTTGCATTTACGGTAAAAATGTTTCTCGCTCCGGCATAAAGGAAAATGAAGTTGATAATCTAAGCCCCTGCCATCGTGGCGCACTTACTGTATAAGCTCTGCTATGACTGAATGTTGAAAGACTGTCTATACTGCGCCTATGCGCTTTCTTTGTCAAAGAACATTTATTATCAGCCTATCAAAACATACCCGATTTTGAATATGTTTTGATAGAATGATAATTATAATATCAGGAGCGTGGAAAGGGACACGCTCCGTCAATTTGATTTACGCTACATTGAATTGCAAAATTTTTGTTATGAGCTTTGTTTCCAATCTGCGGCACATATCCTCATCAATGCACAAATGCGGATTCCCACTTTCGTCATATAAAGTTCTTGTTGCAAGCGCTGAAATATAGCCTGAATAATGTTTTAAGACAATATCCATAGCGGTTACATCACCGCTTGAAGCTGCTGCAATGACGGGGAAGGGCACTAAACTTCGGTCATTTGTTATCGTCTTGTTCATTGCTGCTGTCCTCCAATCTTTTCTTTAATGCTTTCAGAGAGCTTGTCCTTTGGTACTGTACTGTTTTACGCACCATATTCAGTTTTTCCGCAATTTCTCTGTCTGTCATATCAAGAAAATACGACAACAAGATAATATCACGCTTGCGTTCGGTCAGAGATTGCAGAGCTTTCGCCAATCGCTCATTTCTTACGGTTACACTGCCGCCTAAAATATCAAATATATACTCATCTGCAAAATACTCGTCTGATACGCATAAGGATTGTAGCTCCTGCTCCGATAGTTCATCAAAGGATATTTCTTTGTTCCTGCGCCTGCTGTATTCTTTTTGAATATTGCAAGCTTCATTTTTTAATACCCTTTTACAGTAACAATCGAAAGTATGCTGTTTATGTATTTCGTGTTTTCCGGGTTTCATTTTCTCACCTCCTTTCGCTGCCGCAAAGGCGGTGATTTGTTCCCTTTCATTATTACTACAACGAAACAAAAAATTTTGGCAAGGTTTTCGGTATATAGCCCAAAACATTTTTGGAAAAACACAAAAACATCCGATTGAACACAAAAGTTCAATCGGATGTTTGATAAAATAATTCTATTGATATGATATAACATATCAATTTCAAAAGCAGCATTAGCCGTGTCAGAATAGTATTCATTTTTTAATCTGGTGATTTTATAAACTTATATTCGCTGCTTCTGACAAGCAGCGAGTTGTTATTCCAGCGCACAAAAAATCCCTCCAAACATTGTCGGCGGGCTATAATATAAAAAGCCAATAACCCACCTTTTTTGATGAGTTATCGGCTCTGCGTCTATGCAGTTAATTAGGCTTCTGCGTCTGTGCGTCCGGCTCTTTTATAATAGTTATATTAAATCGTTTTGCATTTATTAAAGTTTCATTTTTGCATTTCGGGCAGAACAAAGGAAAATTCCTTAATTCTGTATCTTCACGAAGCATTATCCGTGTTTTACTATGACATATCGGGCACAACACCCAATGTGCTAATTTTAGTTTCAATAAAATCACCCCTTTATAGATTTATATGAAATATTTAAGTAATTGTATTGATGTTACACATCATTTTGAAAATTGTATTTGAGGTGTAAAATATATATAGGTGATATGTTATGTCAAAATCAATGCAACACTATGATTTCAAAGCATTAGGTCAAGCGATAAAATCAGCAAGGTTAGCCGCCGGAATGACAAGAGAACAGTTAGGTCAGACGTTAAATCTTGCACCACGATACATTGTTTCAATCGAAAATGACGGGCAGCATCCGAGCTTGCAAGTTCTTTATGAACTTGTAACATTACTTAATGTATCGGTAGATCAATTTTTCTTTGATGATGTACCAAAGCGAACAACACTCCGTCGTCAAATCGACGGACTGCTTGACAGTATTTCTGAAAAAGATTTACCTATTATCGAAGCCACAGCACGAGGAATTATAGAAACGAGGACAGAAACGGAGGAACAATGACCTCCGTTTTTGTTTTACCCACATTTTTATCAAATATCTCTTTTACTCAAAATAGTGCTGCTTGTAATCATAAATATTGCTATATACACTATACAAATAATAACGAAAGACATATATCCCGATTTAATCAATTCCTGCGGTGCGTTTGAGTTCATTCCGTATGCCATAAGTGAATAAGGCCAGATATGCCCTAAATGCTTTGCAAGAAACACCATTCCGGACAGTCCTCCTCCGAGTGAAATTCCGACAGGAAGCGCAAAGCTCTTAATGAAAAGCGAAATCATAAGCTGTAAACTTGCCATAACCGAGCCTCCGAGCGTTCCAAAAAGACACCAAGTAATCAACTTATCACACGGAATAGCAGAAGTCAGACCTATAACTTTGCCGGATATGACAAACAATGTGCATATCCATATTTCACTTAAAAATATCATAAATACTACTTGTATGAGTTTTGCAATAAATACAAGATTTTTTGAAACAGGCATAGATAAAACCTTATTCCAATTACGGTTATTTTCTTCCTGCCGCATTATGTATGACGAATATATACCTATCATTATCGGTAAAAAGAAATAACAGGTAAACAGTGTGTGCTGTGTCCAAAGGCTAAACCATTCACTTTGTAATACTTCAATATTTGCTTTATAGTTTAATGTTCCGAGTAGTGCCGGTATAATCGGCATAAATATAAATGCCAGCCAAAGCGGTGATCGCTTTAATTTTAATCTTTCTGCTTTTATTAGTTTATATAACATCTTCAAAACTCCTTTTTACTAAAAATATATTTGCCTACTATATAAATCAGTATAAGCAAACAGACAAGCAAAGCAAATGCCGG
Organism: uncultured Eubacteriales bacterium; assembly: GCA_900555525.1. Taxonomy (GTDB): domain Bacteria; phylum Bacillota; class Clostridia; order UMGS1840; family UMGS1840; genus UMGS1840. Next base: position 1,081 of record USLP01000015.1, on the reverse strand, counting down.
CCAATCAATAGTCATTACACCGAAATACGCATTGTCAAATCGTGTCTGTTTATCCCAGCCAAAAAGTCCGACAAATTGCAAAGCCCCGTAATACCCCCATAATATGCTTTTTCGCAAAAACGGAAATTGTGGCAAAAACATAGAAAACAGTCCGGTAAACTCACCGATTACCCCAACGAAAAACGGAATAGCCTGATTCTTAAAAATCATAGACAGCGAGTGCTGAAAAATGTAAATTGAGGCAGTCGGAATAATAGTAAACAAGAGATAAAGCAAATAATTATTTATCGGAAATGCTTCTATGAAACCTACAATTTTTCCGTACACTATTGTCAATACCCAAAACAGAATAACGCCGGAAATAACAATAGTTAATCCATAAATCAATTTTACATCAAAGATTTTTCCTTTATCCTCCATAGTACATAACAATTTGAAATTACCGCCCTTATGTTCAATATCACAAAGTCTTGAAGCAATAACCGTACACAACAGCGGAAAAAATATAGCATTTACAAGAGGAAATTGATATAAAAACATTGTATATCCGTTTTGCCTGATAAAATCGCTCATATCTTTTGAAGATGTGCCGTAAAATGCCCACATTCCCATTAAAACAAGTAATGCAAAGGCAGTAAGAAATATATGCTTTCGTTTTGTTTTCATATATTCGCATTTAATTAGTTTTATCATAAGCTCATATCCTTTCCGGTCAAATCCAAGAAAATTTGTTCAAGAGACTTATTTTTATCTGTTTCGTGTAAATTAGACAGTGCTCCCTGATAACGCATTTTCCCGTTTGCTATAATGCCAATGTCATCTGCCAGCTGATCTATTTCAGAAAGCAAGTGGCTTGATACAATTACAGTCATTCCGTATTTTTTCGGGAGTGATTTTACAAGCTCTCTCATTTCTTGTATTCCCGACGGATCAAGTCCGTTTGTCGGCTCATCAAGAATGAGCAGCTTTGGGAAAGCAAGAAGTGCGGAAGCAAGACCGAGTCTTTGTTTCATACCAAGAGAGAATTGAGAAGTTTTTTTATTTCCCTGTCTGTCAAGACGGACAATTTTAAGAACTTCAT
>USLP01000014.1 GCA_900555525.1 uncultured Eubacteriales bacterium | reverse complement strand
CCGTTTTGGGCTTGGGAGATATCGGTCCGGAAGCAGGTATGCCCGTTATGGAGGGTAAAGCCGTTCTGTTCAAAAAATTCGGAAATGTTGACGCTGTTCCGATTTGTCTCGCCACAAAGGACGTTGACAAAATAGTTGAAACGGTAAAAATGATTGCTCCGACATTCGGCGGAATAAATCTTGAGGATATTTCGGGTCCGAGATGCTTTGAAATTGAAAGACGTTTGAAAGAAGAACTCGACATCCCCGTATTTCACGATGCCCAGCACGGTACGGCAGTCGTATCTCTTGCGGCTATAATAAACGCCGCAAAAATAGTCGGAAAAGAAATAAAAGACCTCAACATTGTTATAAACGGCGCGGGCGCGGCAGGCGTCGCTATAGGAAAGCTTCTTCTTTCCTGCGGAGTAAACGATGTAATTATGTGTAATTCAAAGGGTGTTATTTATGAAGGCAAAGAAGGTCTTAATCCCGAAATCGTAAAGGTTTCAAAAATTACAAATAAAAATAAGGTTAAAGGTACCTTGGCAGACGCCGCAAAAGGAGCAGACGTGCTTATCGGCGTATCCGTTCCGAAGGCTTTCACTCCCGAAATAATTAAATCGATGAATGAAAAACCAATTATTCTCGCTATGGCTAACCCCACACCGGAAATTTTCCCCGAAGACGCTGTAAAAGCAGGCGTTGCCGTTATGGGAACGGGCAGAAGCGATTACGCAAACCAAATCAACAACGTTCTTGCATTCCCCGGTATATTCAGAGGCGCGCTTGATGTAAGAGCAAAACAAATCAACGAAGAGATGAAATTGGCGGCTGCAAGAGCTATCGCAGGACTTGTTTCCGATGATGAGCTTAACGCCGAATATATCATTCCGTCCCCGTTTGACGAAAGGGTTCCCGGCGCTGTCGCAAAAGCAGTTGCAGATGCCGCAATTAAATCAGGCGTCAGCAGAATATAAAAAATTGTATTATAAAACCCGTTCCGACAAGAACGGGTTTTATATTGTCATTTTAAACCTCATTTATTTCAAAATTTTTTCAAGCGTTTTTCCGATACCCTCCGCCATACACCAAAAGCCGAAATCGTTCGGATGAACGCCGTCAACAGTTATAATATCGGGATCGGAATAATTTACTATATCCTGCCCGTTTATAAAGTAAACGTTTTTGTCCCCTTCACATAAAGCCGTATCGTATGTATCGTGAATAATTTTTATATGCTCCGAAATCTCGGCAGTATTTGAAACATTGGGACGCGATATCATGACAATCGGCAAGTCGGGATTTTGCTTTCTTATAATGTCAAACATCGGCTTATGCGTCGCTCTTAAATACTCTGCCGACGGCGCATTATGGTCATAATCATACACAAAAACCGACATTTTAAGCTTTGAAATATATTCCGCCATCGGTTTTTCTGCCCTTGCATTTCCTGAAAAACCGAGGTTTACATAATCGCAGTTAAGGCGTCTTGAAATAATCTGCTGATATGTATTGCCGGGACGTGAAGAACATCCGCCCTGTGTTATCGAGGAGCCGTAATACAAGACGGGAACATCAAACTTATATGGCTTCGGAGGCATTATGGCGCTTCTCTTTTCAAGTCCGATATAAACCGCTTTGACATCGCTGTATGTTGGCATATTTATAATTATATCACGCATTTTGGAGGAAGTAAATTCAACAACTCTGTCAAATTCGTCCACATTTTCCATAGGTGGTTGAAAGCTTCCCAAAAACGAATTTTTTTCGTCTGATTCGTCATAAATATCAAAACCGCATGAACCGCAAAAAGCGAAATGCGGCATACGTCCGTAGCTTCCCATAACTGCATGAAGAACAACATACGGACTGTCCGTACGAAATCTTATTCTTCCGCCAGCGGTATTGCAGGCTTCAAGCGTTACTCCCTCGCTCACCGTCTGCGCAACCGATTTCGGTAAGCGGCAAAAGCGATCATTTTCTCTGAAAACTCCGTATATTTTAAACGGCTCTTCCTCCGCATTGCGAAACTCAACATTCTTTCCCGAAACATCTGTATTCGCCTTAAAATTCTTATCTATTTCTTCAATTGTTTTCATTTTGCAAAAACTCCTTCTTTAATTTTCTATATTTTAACACATTTTTTTATAAATTTCAATATTATTCTTTAAATTTTTATTTTTTTTATTACTTCACAAGCTTCAAAATAAAAAAATTATTGCGAGCTATGTATCATTTGTTTAAAATTATTGGTTATTTTTGTGCAAACAGCACTATTTTGTTGTTTTCTTTAGATATTTTTGTATTGCATATCATAAAAATTTATGATATAATAGAAACATAAAACAACACCACTACAAATTAAAAGGAGATAATTTAATGCTGCTTGATTGTAAAACAATATTTTCAGGCAAGTACGTTTTTAAGCTTACGTATAAGCTGACAAAGGAAAATAATGAATATTTTGTAACGATTACGTCGGAAAAATTCATGAAAAACACCTTCATTTCTCAAAGCACAGCACCACTTGCCGAGGAAACGGAAGAATGTAAAGAAAAGCTTACAAATATGAATAAATACGTCGCTCTCAACTTTTTCAACGAACTCAAAAAGAACCTTGTCTTTCCGTGCAGTCTTTCATACATACTTGAAGATATAAGCTAAAAAAAGCGAAAAAAGGACGATAAAACGTCCTTAAATTTCGCATTATTATATTGGAGATTTTACACAAGATGAAAAGCAAAACCGCCTATTTCATCTTTAAGGTAAACAAATTTGAGGTTACCGTTTTCGTCAAACTTTTTGGAATCCTCGTCAAATTCAACGCCGATTCTCTTTAAATAGCTGTATGCTCTCGGAACGGAATTTGTGCCGATTGCAATATGACCGTTTGTACCGTTGCCCTTTTGGAACATAAGTTCAAACGATGAGCCTGCAAATACGGACGCGCTCTTTAAATCCTCTTGAAAACCGAAAAGTGTGCAAAGTGTTTTTGCGTCTTTTAGCGCTTTGGCTTCTGCATCTTCGTTTATTCCGATATGCTTAAGCTTAAATCCGAGCATTGTGTGAACGGCTTCTTTTGTAAGCGCCGTTATTTCATCGAATTTCTGTGCGTTTATAAGTTTATCGGAAACCATCCAGCTTCCGCCGCAGGCGAGAATTTTGCCGAAGCTTAAATAGTCGTTAAGATTTACCGCATTGATTCCGCCTGTCGGCATGAATTTCATTTTTGTATAAGGTGCGGACATTGCCTTTATCATTTTTATTCCGCCTGCCGCTTCAGCAGGGAAAAACTTAACAACGTCAAGACCGAGTTCGATTGCCTGTTCAACATCTGACGGATTTGCACAGCCGGGCGTTACGGGAATATTTTTCTTTACGCAATATTCCACAACTTTCGGATTAAGTCCGGGGCTTACGATGAATTTTGCGCCTGCGTTTACCGCTCTGTCAACCTGCTCGGTTGTCAAAACCGTACCCGCTCCGACAAGCATTTCGGGCAATTCCTTTGAAATTGCTTTAATGGATTCTTCCGCGGCATCGGTTCTGAAAGTAACTTCTGCAACGGGAAGTCCGCCGTCTGAAAGTGCATGAGTAAGCGGAAGTGCGTTTTTTACATCGTCAATCTTTATGACGGGAACAATACCGTAGTCCCCTATTGCTTTTAAAACATCATTCATTTCATTCAGTCCTTTTTCATTTATTCGTTAAATAAATTTTAGCAAATTTGAAAATGTAATTCAATAGTCTTTAAAGCGATTGATAATTTCAACCCCAAACAAGTCAAAATAAGCATACATTTTAACCGAACAGCGTCATTTGTGCGGAATCGGGCAGTCCTTTTGTACAGCCGAGCGCATCGAGCTGTTCGAGGTGTGTTTTTGATATTTTTGTTCGGCGCATCAAATCCTCTTTTGAGAAAAAGTCGCCGTCCTTTCTCGCTTCGACAATAGTCTGCGCCGCCGCAAGTCCCAACCCCTTAATTGCGGTAAAAGGCATACGCAGGGTGTTATCCTCTATAATAAACTTCTTTGAATCGGACTTATAAAGGTCTACGTTTGCAAAATGTATGCCTCTCTTTTGCATTTCGTTGCACATTTCCAAAATGGTTATTATGTTTTTATCCTTTTGGTTAAGGTCGGGACGGCTTTGGTATTCCTTTAAATTTCTTTCCACCTTATCGCCAACCATAAGGTCAATATCAAAATCGTCGGCACGCACCGAAAAATACGTTGCATAGTATGCAAGCGGATAATGAACCTTATAATACGCAATTCTGAACGCCATTGTTACATACGCAACGGCGTGCGCTTTCGGGAACATATACTTAATTTTTTTACAGCTTCCTATGTACCAGTCGGGAACATCGTTGGCTTTCATTTCTTCCTCCCATTCGGGCTTCAAGCCTTTCCCCTTACGAACGCTTTCCATTATTGTAAAGGCTAATTTCGGCTGTACTCCCTTATGAATAAGATAAAGCATAATATCGTCACGTGTACATATGGCTTCTTTAAGAGTAACCGTTCCGTTTTCGATTAATTCCTGTGCGTTGCCGAGCCAAACGTCCGTTCCGTGAGAAAGTCCCGAAATACGAACAAGCTCCGCAAAGGTTGTCGGTTTTGTATCGACAAGCATCTGACGTACAAATTTCGTACCGAATTCGGGAACGCCGAGCGTGCCGACTTCGGAATCTATATCCTCTTTTGTTATGCCGAGCGCCTCCGTTGACAAAAAGAGCGATTTTGTCGCCTCGTCTTCAAGCGGAATAGTTTTAGGGTCCAAGCCTGTCAAGTCCTGCAGCATTCTGATCATAGTCGGGTCATCATGACCGAGAAGGTCAAGCTTCAAAAGGCAGTCATGCAGATATGTATACGCAAAGTGAGTTGTAACTATATCACTGTTCGGGTCGTCCGCAGGGTGCGCAACGGGAGTAAACTCATAAACCTCGTTTTCTTTAGGAACAATCATAACGCCGCCCGGGTGCTGACCTGTGGTTTTCTTAACTCCGTTACAGCCTATCGCAAGCTTCATCATCTGCGCATTATGATATATAAGTCCCTTTTCCTCGGCATATTTACGTACAAAGCCCATTGCGTTCTTTTCAGCAATTGTACTTATCGTACCTGCCCGAAAAACGTGTCCTTCTCCGAAAATTTCTTCCGTATATTTATGAATAACAGGCTGATATTCGCCCGAAAAGTTAAGGTCGATATCAGGCTCTTTATCACCCGCAAAGCCCAAAAACGTTTCAAACGGTATGTCATGACCGTCTCTTTTCATGGGTGAGCCGCACTCGGGGCAGTCCTTTGGCGGCATATCACAACCCGAACTGTATTCGCCGTCCGTGAAAAATTCGCTGTGCTTGCACTTGGGACAAATATAATGAGGACAAAGCGAATTAACCTCCGTTATATCCGACAAAAACGCAACGAATGACGAGCCGACAGAACCACGGGAGCCAACCAAATAGCCGTCGTCAAGCGATTTTTTAACAAGCTTCTGCGCTATGATATACATAACGGCATAGCCGTTTGAAATAATCGAATTAAGCTCCTTATCCATTCTGTCCTGCACGATTTTCGGAAGCGGTTCGCCGTAAATTCTTTTCGCTTTCTCGTGCGACATATTGGACAAATCCTCTTCGCAGCCAGGGATATACGGCGGATGCTTTTCTTCGGGGATAGGCGAAATTTTATCCTCGCACATATCCGCTATCTTATTTGGGTTTTCTATAACTATTTCTCTGCGCTTTTCCTCGGGAATATATTTAAATTCGTCAAGCATTTCCTCTGTTGTACGCAAATAAAGCGGAGCTTGATTATCGGCGTCCTTAAAGCCGTGTCCGTACATAAGGATTTTACGGTAAACGCTGTCTTCGGGATTGAGAAAATGGACGTCGCCCGTTGCGACAACGGGTATTTTGAGTTTTTCTCCAAGCTTTACGATTTCCATATTAAGCCTGATTAAATCGTCGTCGCCCCTTACAGTTCCGTTATCAATCATAAAGCGGTTATTTCCGAGTGGCTGAATTTCAAGAAAATCATAAAATTTCGCAATATTTTCGATATCCTCCTGCTTTGCGCCTCGAAGTATCGTCCTGTAAAGTTCGCCCGCTTCGCAAGCGCTTCCGTATATAAGCCCTTCTCTAAAATGAATAAGCTCGCTTTTTAACATTCTCGGACGTTTTTTGTAGTGGAGCAAGTTTGACTTGCTGACAAGCTTATAAAGGTTTAGAAGACCCGTTTTGTTTTTAACAATAATTATTCCGTGATACGGGCGCAGTGAGTCAACATTTTTTGGAAGCGCCGCATTAAGTTCTTTCAGGGTTTTAATATCCTTTTCCTTAAGCTTTTCCAAAAACACCTTGAAAATTCCGTAAAGCGCTTCCGCATCATTTACGGCTCTGTGGTGTCCCTCCAAAGATACGCCCGTTTCCTTTGCTATTGTGTCAAGCTTATGATTTTTCAAATGAGGATACAAGCTTCTTGCAAGTTCAAGCGTATCGACATATGAATTATTAAGCTCAATGCCGAGCCTTTGGCAAGCCATACGCAAAAATCCCATATCAAAATCGGCATTATGCGCAACAAATACACCATTTCCCGCAAATTCCATAAATTCGGGAACAATAACGTCCTCTGTAGGTGCGTCCGCAAGCATTTCGTCCGTTATATGCGTAAGTTCTATAATTTTCTGCGACAGTTTACGTTTCGGATTTATGAATTTTGAAAATCTGTCTATAACCTCACCGTTTTTGATTTTTACTGCGCCGATTTCCGTAATTACCTCCGTTTCGGCGGAAAGCCCCGTTGTCTCAACGTCAAAAACTACAAACTCGGTATCTATAGGGTAATCTTCTTTACCTTTATAAATTTCGGATAAATCGTCAACCATATAACATTCCACACCGTAAAGTATCTTTATACTAAGCTTTTTGCTGATTTTATATGCTTCGGGATATGCCTGTAAAACACCGTGGTCTGTTATGGCTATCGCTTTATGACCCCAGCGTGCCGCCGCCGTGATAAGGGCTGTAACCTCGGAAACTCCGTCAACAGCCGACATTTTCGTATGCAGATGAAGCTCTACCCTTTTTTCCTCACTATTATCCTCTCTGTATTTTTTCGGAAGCTTATTTATGTCAAACGGCTCTATAATAAATTCACGCATATATTTATCGTAAACCGTCTCGCCTCTTACGCTGAGGCAGTCGCCGATTGAAACCTTTTCTTTAAAAAGCTTCGCTTCTTCGGCTTTCCGAAAAAAGCGTTTTACAATAACTGCGGAGGTTGGGTCGGAAATATACATATTAAATATAACCGCGCCCGTTCTCGTTTCCTTTTCCTCAATATGGAAACGCTCGCCTTCAACAATGACCTTGCCCGAATCAGAGCTTAATTCCACCATAGGAGTAACCTGGCCCGAAATTTCGTTTCCCATAACAATAGGGCTGTTTTTACGTTCCTCCGCCGCCTTAAGCGCCTCCCCCATTTCTTCTTCAATCGTTTTTTGAATCATCTCGTCACGGTAAGAATTATAATCGTCAATATTGCTGAAATAATCATCGTCCGTTTCTCCGTCTATTATTTCAACTTCAAGCTCCAAATCAAACTCCTCCGAAACAAGTTTTTTAATATCCTCGCCGATTCCGTTTGAAATAAGCATATCCTTTCCTTTTTTTGCAAGCGTTATTGTAAGCGTGCCGTCGGAATACTGTGCCTCCGAACCCTCCAAAAATTCAGCCGAACCGTGAAATTTAAGCGTTATGTACGTAAGAATTTCAGGGTAATACGCCGCTGAAAACAATTCGGGTTCATAATGCGTAAAAATTTTTATGGCGCCCAATCCGTAAACGCTTCGTATATCCTTGGCAACAGCCATTATAACCGACTTTTTAACAGTTTTTACAGGACGCAAGGTAATCTCTATACGCTTCTGCGCCTCAAAAACCTTAATATTTTCAATTTTTCCGTCCTTGAAACAATCGGCATAATTCCTAACCTCCGCCGATTTATCAAATATATCCGAAAACTCCATTTATAAATCTTTCCCTTTCGTTTTTGCAATATAAGCTTATTATATCATAAATCGATTTTAAATTCAATAATTTTGCAAAAAATAAAATTATTTTTATAAATTTATTAAAAAGCATTGACAAAAAGACGTTTTTGTATTATAATATTTGAGTGTTCGCTGATGTAGCTCAGTCGGTAGAGCACTTCATTGGTAATGAAGAGGCTCACGGGTTCGATTCCCGTCATCAGCTCCACATTAAAAACCGCATGATTGCTGACTTTTCAGTAACCATGCGGTTTTTGCTTATCTTTTTATTAAAACGATTTTTACTAATTTTAACCATTTTTTAACATATTTTAAGCTTTTTTAAGCAAAATATGACCCAAATTTTAGCTTGAAAAACATTGTAAGACAACGCTTATTCGTCATTTATTAAATCAAAAATTGAACAATTTAATGCTTTTGCAAGACTTTTTATTTCAAATAATCTCAAATTTAACGGATTGGACGAATAATTGTACATATATAAAATTTCATGCGCTGTGCTTACCTTAAATTTAATAATACATTTTCAGTACATCAATATCGGTATTGCTGTCTTTTTCAAATTTCGCTTCGCATAAGCAAACCATACGCGGTTTGAAATTATCGCAATTATCATTGTGGCAATGATAAGCGCAGATAAATTTATTTTTATCATCTGTCGGCATATAGCTGTTATGTCCAACGCCGACAACGTTTCCTTTTTTCTTCAGTATAGGGTTATACTTATACTTTTTGAAGGGACCTATAGGATTATCCGCAACAGCATATCCGACGGCATAATCCTCCGAGCGTGTATGATTGCATGAATAAGAAAGATAATACAATCCGTTATGCTTTATAACGAACGGCCCTTCCGCAACCAAAGAATCAATTGTTTCCCATTTTTCTTCAGCTTGAATCAGCACATTTTCATATTCATGCTCTATTCGTTTTAAGTCATCTGACATTTTTGCAACAAATATACGGTTTCCTTTTTCAAGCTTTACATAATATAAATATATACCGCTTTCGTCAAACAAAAGATGTCCGTCTATCGCAGGCTCCTCACACAGCCAACCGTCGGAATGTTTTTCAAACGGACCTGTAGGACTATCCGAAACAGCTATTGCGGGATGTTCATTCGCAGAGTATACCATATAAAACTTCCCGTTATAATATGATACCTCAGGCGCCCAAAACCATTTGTCTCCGATTACATTTTCTTTTGAAAGGCATAATCCTTTATTTCCCCAATGAACCAAATCCTCCGATTGGTAAACATAAAAGCCGTCCCGACCGTCCTTTTCCGTATTAAACGCATTCGGAGACTGCAATTTTTCACTGTTTTCGGTTGTGCAATATATGTAGTATTTTCCGTTATGCCTCATCAAAAACGGGTCGCCGCCCGAAAAAATTCTTGTCAGGTTCATTATATTAATAGCCCTCCTTTTCAAATCTTTCTATAAACTCTTTTTGAGATTCTTTCGATATATTATTAAAGTAAATACTGTATCCGCCTATTCTTACAACCAAATTCGGATATTTTTCGGGATTTCCCATTGCGGCACGCAAAAGCTTTGAAGAAACGGAATTAACTTGAAACTGTAAACCGCCGCGTTCCATATAAACTTCTATAAGCGTTCTGATTTCCTTTTTATGATTTCGCACCATATCCGGGCTGAAACTAACGTCTATCGGCTGTCCTCCGAAAAATTTATACTGCGGAAGCTTTGAAGATGACAATATCATTGAGGTGGGAGCAGAAGTTCTTACCTCATTTGACGCACCCGCGTTCTTGGCAAAAGGCTCTCCGGCGCAACGTCCGTCATAGCCTGCGCCATACTCTGCACCATATCCCACATTTGAATCAAGCGTATGAAGCGACGGCGAATAATACAGATTGTCGTGGTCAAATCCGCGTATCAGTTTTTGGAGAATTTCCGCCAACCGCACCGCATATTTATCAGCCTCAGAATTTTCACCGAATTTTAAACATCCTTTTATGTCATTTTGCAGATTTTTAAACCGCTGAAATTATTTCTTACAGCTGTACTTATTTCATCAATTGTGTATTTTTTATCTTTAAATACCAAGCGGTCTGCCGCATATATTCCGTCGGAAACGTTTACCATTCCCATACATTCAAATGTTACATTTTGGTATTTCACCCCGATTATTCTGTCGCAATGCTTTTCGATACATCCCGGCGTTAGCAGCGAAACAAACGGATCGGGAAGTGTTTTTTCAGTGATTTCCGCACGTTTTTCATAAGATTTTACGCATATATCAAGTAAATGTTTTGCGCATTTTTCAAAATTTTCGAACAATTCATCTGTATTATGCGGAACAGTTATATCAGGAACAAATACATCATCCGAATTTAAAGTTTTTCCGCAATTCATTGCCGTTTCCAATACGGCCGAAACCGAAAATACACAGCCCCACATACTGTTAAATTCATTTCCCGTTATACTTATTCCCATGTACGAATTGTTAGAAAAATGCTTTGCTTCTTCTAAAGTTGTGCCTTTTTCCAAAAGTGTGTTTATACAAGAGTTTTCCCCGTAAAATGTAGGCTGTCCCATAGAAAACAGCTTTTCGTCAATAAGCGAATCCCATATCTTTTCAGGCGTGTTATTGTTTATTCGATAATTTCTTTTATTCCTCTTGATACCAAATAATCCGTGTTGTTTTTCATTTCTTCGGTAACAAATGCAACGTTTTCCCCTTTTGCATAACAGTCGAAATATCTCTGTGCGTTGGTAAAATCACATTCATCTCCCGTTCCCGATTGTATTACAAGCGCTTTCGATGGCTGCGGCTGGATATAATTTTCCGCTTTATAGTTATCTATAAACTTTTTGAATATGATTCCCGCCTGCTTTGGTTTGTTTTCGGTATCGATAAGACCAAGGTTGTGTTCAAAATCAACAAATCCCAAAAATTCCTGCTTTATATCATGCGAACACCACCAAGTTACACCCCAGATATTTTTATCGGACGCACAGTTTTCCAGTGTTCCGAAAATAAAATTCTCCAGTTCTTCATTCGTTTTAAACCATTGGTCCGCCATACCGAACTCTTGAACCTGATACATTCTGTTTGCATCTTCGCTGTAGGCTTTTGCCATTTCTATCATATAATTCGGAAGCCTATATGTTTCTTTTCCGTTGATTCCGTATTTATCCGAAGTACCGGTAAAAGTTACCCAAGCATGGACGGGAGTTATACTTCCGTCATTTGCAAGAGTTTTTCTCGACATTGCCGTTTTTCCAAACCACGGAGAATGTCCCATTCCGTTACTGTGAAGCTTTTCAGGCGCCGCCTCATAACATTTCTTGAACATCAGATGGCTCCATTCGTCTGCAATATCATCTGTTAAATCCGCATCTATTTCTTCTCTGAAAAGGCAGTTCAGTTCATTACCCAAATCAAAGCCTAAAAATGCACTGCTTTTTGCAACAACGCCCGCCACTTTTTCTATCAGATAATACTCCGCTTTTATTGCTTCTTTGTTTGAAAACATTCCCTTTTTCCAGCAATCAAAGCCTCCGATATTAAGCCACGGAGGCATAAAGACCATTCCGCTCATCCAGCCGGTAAACAATGTCAAAAAGAAATCCATTTTTTCTTCTTCGCATATTTTTGTGAATTTTGAAAGATTTTCCAAGCAAAGCTCGGAAACATAGTTCTCATTGGGCTGAAAAATGTTCCATAATATATGCGTTCTTACATGGTCAAATCCCAAATTTTTTATTGCTTTGATATCCTCACGAATTGAATTTTCGTCAAAATCCGCCCATGAATAAAGCCATTTTTTTGACGGTATATAATTAACTCCAAATCTCATTTTATCACTCCCTATTTCAAAGCTTAATATAAACAGTTTTAATTTCAAACGGCTTGGCATCGATATTATTTGTAAGCTCCGCAATAGCTTTTTCATTGAGGTCGCATTCAAAAATGCCGCCGTGTTCAAACGGAATATTTAATTCGCCTTTTCCGCCTGCTCCGTGTATTTCAAGAACACGAAGTACAACACCTTTGTTATCCTCGCTCATTTTGATATTTGTTATAATCAAATCATCTGATTTCAGCGTCGGAAGCTTATTTAAAGATATTTCATCATTTACGGCAAGCAAATTTCTGTTGAATATCATTCCGTCTTTCACTGCATCGTTAGCCTTAAAATCGCCCTTATATCCGCAAAGCGCAAAGTCAAACGTATATTCTCCCCCATCTCTCATTCCGTCAAAATCGGTCATTGTATAATTCTGCGTATCGTGCAGATATGTCGGAATGCACGGACTTCTTAAAGGTGTTACAAATATCGTATTCACGCCCGTTTCATCATCTGAAATCTGATATGACGGCGTTCCTTTATTAAAGAGTGCAATTGAAGCCTCGCCGTCCGTTATGCCTGCCCAGTTGATTGCAGGATAATCCCCTGCCGCGCCTGCCCAGGTTGATGTGTTATCGGGCCATTTCAAATTCACTTCATATGGCTTTCTTTCAATATAGCCGAACGGAATTTCATAAAAATGCTTACCTTTTATCATGCTTGGAACAGCAATTCTTATTCTGTAGCTGTATGTATCCCATTTTATGTTTGTTCTGAAATCAACGTGTTTTATGGATTTATAAAGCGTTACGCTGTATTCGCCGAAAAATCCCATTACGCTGTATGTGGAAATGTCGCCCGGGCGAACCTCAAATACAAGTCTTTCAAATTCGGAGGATTTTTCGATTCTCAAAAGCCTTGTCCATATCGAGCAGCCCGTTCTTCTCATATCCTCGCTCAAAGTTGACCACGGAGAGCCTTCGTCATGTTCCATAACAAGCTCAAACGGTCTGAACTGTGCCTTTTTGGAAATCGGTTTATTTAATTTTTTGTCAAATATTTCGATTAATCCCTGCGTATCGGCAGTAATTTTATAAAAATTATTTTC
>USLP01000013.1 GCA_900555525.1 uncultured Eubacteriales bacterium | reverse complement strand
TCAAAGCCTATAATCATACCGCAGATTCCCGCAAGAATGATTTTTAACAAATATACAAATTCCTGTTCCCAAACTATATTCACTATTCTTCCTCCTCGTTTTCAGCCTCTTTTATTGGTTCTACATGCACGATTGCTTTAACGAGACGATGTTCTTTAACTTCCAAAACCTTTATATGAAGGTTTGCTATATCGATTTCAAACGTTGTTCCATCGTCGGGGACAGAGCCAAATGCTCCGAATACAAGACCGCCGAAGGTATCACATTCATCATCAATTTTTACGCCAAGCTGTTTTACAACATCATCAATCGGAGCAGAACCTTTGATTTTCCATGTTGTGCTGTCGATTCTTTCGATTTCATCTTCGTTTTCTCCGATATTTTCTTCGTCAAAATCTCCGACAATTTCCTGCACAAGGTCGGTAAGAGTGATAATACCGCTCATTCCGCCGTATTCGTCCAAGACAATTGCAAAATAATGTCTGCTTTTTTTCATATTTTTGAAAAGTACGTCAGCCTTTAAGCTTTCGGGTACGAAATATCCCGGTTTAACAGCAGTTTTTAAAATATTTTCTCTTGTCTTATCTTTAAGTCGGAAATAGTCCTTTGCATTAAGAACACCGACAATGTTGTCAACGCTTTCATCACAGACAGGGTAAATCGAGTAACGGCTTTCGCAGATTGTCTGTTCCCATTGTTCATCTGTTTCTTCAAGCCACAACATGGAAACCTCTGTTCTGTGAGTGGAAATTTCACCGACAGTAAGGTCGTCAAATTCAAAAACATTTTGAATAAGTTCCTTTTCCTCAACGTCAATTGCACCTTTTTCACTGCCTGCGTCAACCATCATTCTGATTTCTTCCTCCGTAACGGATTCGTCCTCGCTTTCGGGGTCAATTCCCATAAGCTTTAAAACAGCGTTGGTCGATACCGTAAGAAGCCAAACAATCGGTGCAAAAAGCTTTGATATAAAGCTAATAAGAGATGAAATACCGAGCGCAAGCTTTTCGGAATTTTTCATAGCCACACGCTTCGGAACAAGTTCACCGAAAATCAGCGTAAAATATGACAATATAAGCGTTATCAGTATTACCGAAACGGTTTTTATTGTATGTTCGGGAATTGGGGTTCCCAAATTTATGAGCCAATCTGAAATTATGCCTGCAAAGTTATCAGCGGCAAAAGCACTTCCCAAAAATCCCGAAAGGGTAATGGCAACCTGAATAGTTGCTAAAAATTTAGCAGGCTGTTCTGTTAGTTTAAAAAGCCGTTTTGCTTTTTTGTTTCCTTCTTCCGCAAGCTTTTCAAGCTTGTTTGCATTCATTGATATTACTGCGATTTCCGCACTTGCAAAAACCGCATTTAAAGCTATAAGCACAATTTGCAGTATCAACTGCCAAATAAGTGTATCGTTCAAAATTCTTTCCTCCGTTTTTTAAAATTAACACACAAAAAGGCATACCTCCGTTACAAACGCAGGTTATGCCTTAAAAACAATATGTAATTTTTATAAATTAACTCAGAAATTCCCGTTTCATCGTTGTCGTTATCCATTTGTAAAGCTTTGAGCCTCCCTTAATGTATTTCTAATATTATACTACAAATATCAGAGTTTGTCAAGCTTTTTTGTTAATTTATTTTGAATCCATGTGTTTTATTGCGGCTTCCGTCTGGTTATCCGTATAGAAAGTAGCGTCCAAAAGAGCCTGTCTTATTGCTTTTTGTGTCGTAAAATCGCAGATTCCGTATGCGTAAAGGTCATGATTTTTCTGGAACTGCTTAACGCTGTAGAAAGTCTGTTCATCATAAACGTTTCCTTCGGAAACCTTGTAGCGCATTTTTGAAAGAAAGTCTTTTATAACGCCTATGTCTTCGCCCTCGTCGCCGATATTGAATTTACGTGTAAGAGATAGTTGGGCAACCTCCTGATCCATAAGCTGATACTCTGAATTAGGCACCTTAATATCGGGTTCAATGCCGACTTTATTTATATCGGTTCCGTTAGGTGTGAGGTAATGTGCAGTTGTGAATTTGAATACACCGCCGTAGAGAGGGAGATTGTAAAGCGTCTGAACCGTACCTTTTCCGTAGGTTTTAATACCCATTATTTCAGCTCGTCCGTTATCTTTAAGCGCACCTGTAACAACCTCTGATGCACTTGCGGAATATTCGTTTACCAAAACAAGCAAATCGCCGTCAAATATTTTACCCGTAGAGGTGTAAACCTCTTTTTTCGAAGTGTCGCGCGGTTCAATTGTTAAAATTGTTTTACCCTTATCCAAAAAACAGCTTGCAACTTCGAGCGCACCCTCCAAAACTCCGCCGCCGTTATCTCTTAAATCAAGTATAAGACGGTCTGCGCCTTGATTTTTAAGGTCGTTTATTGCAGTTGTGAGTTCTTTTCCCGTAGTTGTGGCAAAGTTATTTATGGAAATGTAGCCTATAGGATTTTTTGTGTCCGTAAGCATTTGATGCGATACAGTTTCTATATCTATTTTACATCTTGTAAGTGTCAAAGTAAGCTCTTGATGCGCATTTGTAAGGAATTTTATTGTAACAGACGTTCCGATTTCGCCTCTTACATACGAAAGAGCCTTATAAAGTGATATGTTTTCGGCAGTTTTGCCGTCAACCTCAAGTATCTGCCAGCCTGCTTCAACACCTGCTTCCTCCGCAGATGAACCGGGCAGAACGTTCACGATATTAAAAGCGCCGTTTCTCATTTCAACCGTTGCGCCGATACCGCCCGAAACACTCGTTAAATCGGCATTTAATTCCTCAATTTCATCGGGTGAATAATATTCGCCGTATTCGTCGATAGATTCCGTAAAAAGTCTTAAAATTTCGTTATATTTTTCATCATCTCCGCCTGCGTACTTCATGAGTGTGTCCAAAAACAACTCTGCTGTGTCAATTTCTTCTTTTGATTCCTGACGTGCGGTATACAGTATGTAGCGGAGCAATTCTTTCTTTGAATCTTCGCTGACTTCAGCGCTTGCCGATGAAACAAAGACGCTGAAAATCATAACCGCACAAGCGAACAGTGATGCAATTTTCTTTTTCATTGTGAAATCTCCTTTTTTCGTTATTATTTTCTACATTATCATACTATTGTGAAAATATTGTGTATAAAATCGAAATGTCTTAATTTACATATTTTCGGGGGCGGTTACACCCAAAATCGAAAGATTGTTTTTAATCGTGTTTTTTGCAAGTGTGATAAGTGAAATTCTTGCCTGCATTAAAGCTTCATCGTCGATTTTAACACGGCAGGCATTATAGAATGTATGGAATGCCGCCGAAACCTCCAAAACATATTTTGTAATTCTTGACGGGTCATAAGTCAAAACCGCAATTTCAAGTTCTTCGGGGAACATGATAAGTTTTTCCATAAGCTCCATTTCTTCTTTTTCGGTAAGAAGTGCAAAATCGCCCGTCTTTGTTGTATCAATGTTTTCTTCCTTCAGCAATCTTAAAATACTGCATATTCTTGCGTGCGCATACTGGCAGTAGAAAACAGGGTTATCGTTAGACTGCGAAACCGCAAGGTCAAGGTCAAAATCAAAGTGGCTCGACGGCTGACGCAGATTAAAGAAAAATCTTGCGGCATCCTTGCCAATGTCATCAATAAGGTCGTTGAGCGAAAGAGCCTTACCGCTTCTTTTTGAAACTCTGTAAACCTCTTTGTCTTTAAACAGGCGCACCAACTGCATAAGAATTATATGAAGCTTGTCTCCGTCATAACCGAGCGCGGAAAGCGCACCCTTTAAGCGTTCGATATGACCGTGGTGGTCAGCGCCCCAAACGTTTATAAGGTATTCGTTTCCTCTTTCAAACTTATTTATGTGGTATGCAATATCTGCGGCAAAATATGTCGGAATACCGTTTGCACGAACAAGAACATCGTCCTTTTCACAGCCGAAGTGTGTTGAAGAAAACCAAACTGCACCCTCTTTTTCATAAGCAAGACCGTTTGACTTAAGTTTTTCCACAACCTCCATGACTTTGCCGTTTTTGTGAAGCTCGCTTTCTCTGAACCAAACGTCATATTTAATACCGTAGTTTTCGGTATCTCTTACCAAGCCTGCAAGATTTTTCTGAAGAGCGTAGTCGGCAAAAATTTTCTTTCTTTCATTTGATGGCATATCTATATATTTTTCGTGTCCGTGTTCTTTTATAAACTCACGCATTGCTTCCGTTATATCTTCGCCCTTGTATGCGTCTTCGGGAAATTCAACTGCGTCTTCGCCCAAAACAAGCTGCAAAAATCTCGCTTCCAAAGATACGGCAAATTTTTCAATCTGATTTCCCGCATCATTTACATAAAACTCTTTTGTTACGTCATAGCCTGCCCAGGAGAGTATGTTTGCCATGCAGTCGCCGATAGCACCGCCTCGTGCGTTTCCTATGTGCATGGGACCTGTGGGGTTTGCGGAAATATATTCAACGTTTACCTTTGCACCGTTTCCCATATTTGTTTTTCCGTAATCTTCGCCAAGGTTAAGTGCAGTAAGCAGATTCTGGGTATAAAACTTGTCCGAGAGATAAAAGTTCATAAATCCCGGTCCCGCAATTTCGCATCTTTCGATAAATGTACCGTCAAAATCAAAATTTTTCATGATTTCTTCCGCAATTTTTCTGGGAGGAAGCTTTAATGCTTTGGCGTTTTTCATAGCAAAATTTGCAGAAAAATTACCGTTTTGTTTTTCCTTCGGGATTTCTATTTCACATTCAAAATCCTTTATCATCGGGAGCTTGTCATTCATAAAAGCTGTTTTGTAGCTTTCAAAAATCATGCTCTTTATGTCGTTTTTCATCTCTCTTATAAAATTTTTCATTGTAATTTCCCCTTTATATCTTTTTTAAGTTTATGGATAAATTTGTATGGTTTGTCGCAAGGTCATTAAAATATATGCTGTAATCAAGCTTTATGTCGCCGCCCAAATCATCCATGCTAACGGAAACATTTTCGGAAAAAATCCCGACAGAAAGCGAGCCGAACTGCGTTTCATAGTGTCCGTTATGCTGTTTTCCTTGTTCAAAAATAAACTGTGTACAGCTTTCGCCGTATTTTAGGAGCGTAACCTTGTTGTCTTCAATTTTCAGAGTTGCTTTATCGCCCTCATCTCCGTAGCTTTCGGGATAGCGAAAGCTGACGTAATATTTGCCGTTCTTTTGCGTGAGATTGGCATTTGTTAAAAATTCAATCGTATCTTTTTCATTGGTATCGTTATATTTTGCGGTGCTCTTAAAAGTGAGCAATGTATTGTTTTCCATTTTAAAACTTCCTTTTAATATTTTTCAATGTCGATTTTTGTCACGGAGGAGTTTATTGCTCTTTGCAAAAACATACCGCCCAAATAGGAAAATTTTTCAACGTTATCACTTACAAAATACTGTGAAATTCCGTCTTTTTTACTTTCGGTTTCAAGACCGAGTTCCAAAAGCCTGTTTTTTGCAAAAGAGGCGGTTTCAAGCCCTGAATTTATAAGCTTTATTTTTCCGTCCGTCACTTCGGTTATAACCTTGGTAAGGAGGGGATAATGCGTACATCCGAGTATGATTGTGTCAATATCGTCCTCCATTAAGGGATATAAATATTCCTTTGCAATAATCCTTGTAACTTCACAGTCGATATATCCGTTTTCAACAAGTGGCACAAACATCGGGCAAGCCTTTTCAAAAACAACCGTGTTTTTGTCAATTGCACGAATGCCTTTGCCGTAAGCGCCGCTGTTTACCGTGCCCGGAGTTGCCAAAACTCCGATACGCTTATTTTTTGAAAGATTAATTGCGGCATGGCAGGCAGGTGAAAGCACACCTATAACAGGAATGTTAAATTCGGGAGTAAGTTTTCCCAAAGCAACACTGCTCGCAGTTCCGCAGGCGGCAATTATCATCTTCACACCTTTTGACAGAAGAAAATTCATGTCTTGCCTTACATATTTAATTATAACTTCTTCGCCTTTCGTGCCGTACGGCACTCTGCCTGTATCGCCGAAATAAATTATGTCCTCATTCGGCAGAAGATTGCAAAGCTCTTTTACGGCAGTGAGTCCGCCGAGCCCCGAATCAAAAACTCCGATTGGTCGTCTGTCCAAAATATCACTTCCTAATTGCCAAATCTATAAGCTTATCAAAAAGCTCGCTTCCCGAAATACCGTGTTTTTCCATTAAAAACGGATACATACTGGTTGCGGTAAATCCGGGAATGGAATTAAATTCGTTTAAGTAAATTTCATTTGTTTTTTTATCTATGAAAAAGTCTGCTCTTGCCATTCCCGAAAGTCCGACAGCCTTATATGCCTTGACAGCATATTTTTTCATTTTTTCGCATAAATCTTTTTGAACAGGGGCAGGCGCAGTGATATTCACTTTTTGCGTTTTGATATATTTTGTTTCATAATCGTAAAATGTGCTTTGTGTCGTTATTTCGCCCGGCATGGATACAAACGGGTCATCGTTTCCCAAAACCGCAAATTCAACCTCGCGGCAGTCGATATATTTTTCAGCCAAAACGCTCGAATCGGTTTTAAGAGCGTCTTTGACTGCGCTTTCAAGCTCTTCGGGAACGTCTACTTTATGACAGCCGACGGAGGAACCCGAATTTGCAGGCTTAATAAAAACAGGGAATGAAAGCTCGTTTTTCAAGCTTTCTATGTCGTAATTTTCGTCTATGTATGTTGTAGGAACAACGGGGATATTTTCATGCTCAAAAACGATTTTTGAAATGCGTTTATCCATTGTGATTCCCATGGATAAAGGTCCGCCGCCGACGCATGGGATTCCCGCAAGCTTCAATAATCCTTGAACTGTTCCGTCTTCACCGAATAAGCCGTGAAGAACGGGGAAGCATACATCGATCTTTTTGACTGTGTAATTTGAACCGTCCAAAATTATAAGACCGCCTTGCGATTTTGACGGAGATAAAAACGCATCCGTTTTTTGTTCATTTACCCAATTGCCATTTTTTATGCTTTCAATATCGCTGTTTACAAGATACCATTTTCCTTCTTTTGTAATTCCGACAATAAAAGCGTCATATTTTTCCTTGTCCATACAGGAAATTATATTAGCCGCAGATTTGCAGGAAATTTCATGCTCGTTTGATTCGCCGCCGAACAATATTAAAACATTTTTCTTATTCATATTTATTTTTCCTTCCTGAAAATGATTTTATAGTATAGGTTATTAATGTAAATGTCGGTAATATCTTTAAACTTATCATTTGTAATAAGTGTGTTTTTCAGGTATACAAGCGGTATATGCGCAGGGTTTTCATAGAAATCGCCGAAAAGCTTTTCATATGTGGGTTTCCAAAGCTCAAACACCGCAGTCGACGAAAGTTTTGTGAGAGCATTTTCAAAATCATATTCCACAGACTCGGAAAAGGTGCCGCCGTTACCTAAAAATGCCGTTTCGTCAAGGTCAAATCCCGTCTGCGTTTCACACAGACACATATCATATTTTTTCTCTATATATTTTGCGTTATATTCCTCGCGTGTGCAAGCATCTATTTCAAGCGGTATACCGATTTTTTTGAGGTCATATTCAATGCATTGTGCCGTCGCTGTGTATAACGGCTCATCAATTATAAGCAGGGTAAGCATTGGAGATTTCGGCAGACTCCCCTCCGTATCATCGCCCGAATAGTGTATATATTCGCATATTCCGTCAGAATCGGCATCTTCATAGCCCGCTTCTTTTAGATGAGAGATTGCTTCGTCTTGCTTTTGCTCGTTTGCACATGAGCGGTTATATATTGCTGATTGCGTGGGGACGGGCAGGGCGGTAGGCTCTGCGTGCGACATATAGGCGTCATCGGCGATTTTCTGTCTGTTTATTCCGACGTTAAGAGCCTTTCGAAAAGGCTTTAATGCGATAAGCGGATTATCAAAATTAAGCTTTAAAAATACATAAGAATCGGTTATATAATCTCGTTTTATTGACTGCGATTTCGTAACCGTTTTTAAGCCCTCGTCAGAAAATGCCGCAAAGAATATGTCGAGTATCCCGCTTCCTGATAGACTTCTTGCCGTCAGCTTGTCGGGAATAAGGTTGACTTCGGCTTTTGCTACAAGCGTTTTATCGGAGCTGTGATAGTCCTCAAATTTTATAAGGTCAAGCTGTTTACCCGATTTTTCGTTGAGCAGCTTAAAAGGTCCGGTACCGTTAAGCGCTTCTGTTGAATTTTCCTTTATAATTGGAAATGTAAGCTGTGAAGCGATGTTAGGAGTACGGTATTTCAGATTAAGCTTTAACGTGTATCTGTTTATAACGCTCACGCTTTCAATGTTGCGAACATTATACGCATAATAGCCGCCGGTTTTCCAAATATAATTTATGCTTGCGGCAACATCATTTGCCGTAAGGGTAGAGCCGTCATGAAATTTTACATTCGGCTTTATCGTAATCACGGCTGTTGTTCCGCCGTTTTCAATGGTAAGCTCATCAGCAAGATTTTTAACCGCTTCAAAGCTTTCATTTATATTATACAGGCTGTCAAACATCAGAAAGAAAGCCTGTTCATTGTAGACAGTTTGAGTGTCGAGCGGATTATATGAATCGGGTGAGTACATTCCGACGGTAAGTTTTGTCGGAATTACGTCAGCGTGCGATAAGTTATCCGCAGAATTGTTTTTTGTACACGAGGACAGCAGAAATAAAGCTATGATAATAAGCATTGTTAAAGCCTTTTTCTTCATAAATTGTCCTCCTTTTTTTATTCATGCGGTGTTTTTATAAATGCCGCCATTCTTCCCGCATTTTCTCCCTCACGTCTGTAGGAATATAAGCTTTGGTCGCAGTATGTGCAAATGTCTGCAAGCGCAATATTTTCTTCGGGGATGCCGCAGTCTGAAAGCTGATTTTTCACCGTGTGCGCCAAATTAATAAAATATTTTCCGTCAGACGAACACGTACAAACGGCATTTTTTGTCTGTATAAATTCATCATATACGTTTTTTTGAACCTCAAAATGACAAACACCGATTGCGGGTCCGATTGCGGCAAACAGGTTTTCGGGTGCGCTTCCTTGCTTTTCAATAAGCTTTGTAACAGCATTCTTTACAATGTTTGCTCTTGTGCCTCTCCAGCCCGAATGAACCGCACATACAGTTTTTGAAGCTTTATCGGCTATAATGACGGGTACGCAGTCGGCATAAAATACAAGCAATGTCATATCGGGGTCGCTTGTCATAAGTCCGTCAGCTTCAAAAAAACGCTGTTCCTTTATAATGCCTTCGCCGCCGAAATCGGAATCAACACATAACACAATGTCGCTGTGCGTCTGCTTTGATTTAACGGTTTTTTCAGCGTCGGTTTCCCAGATTGAAAAAACTTTTTCATAGTTTTTCATTATATTTTCTTTCGTGTCTCCGCATGAAGCACCGAAATTCATTTCGTTTTTTTGAAAACTTACACCGCCGATTTTGGTTGTGAACATATTTTTAAAGCCCATGCTTTCAAGTTCGGGGCAGTAATAATATGTTACGCCTTTTGTATTGTTTTTAATTATTTTCATAAAAATCTCCTGAGTTCAGAAAAAACTTTTCAACTGTTTTAATGTCCTTTTCAATCTGCATTTTTAAAGCTTCGGCAGTTGGAAAAACAGTCTCGTTTCTAATATATTTTACTAATTCAACTTTTATTCGTTTCTTGTATATGTCAGAGCTGAATCCCATAATATTTGTCTCTGCCGTAATATGTTTTTTAGGCTTTGTGGGATTTTTTCCGATATTCGTTATACTTTTGTATTTTTTGCCATCAATGGTGGTTACAGAGGCATAAACTCCGTTTTTTACTATTACGGCATTTTTAGGGTATGATATATTGGCAGTCGGTATTGAAAGTATACTTGAACCGACATGATAGCCTTTTTTCACAATACCGTAAAATGAAAAATTACGGTATGTAAGACGGTTAGCCAGCGAGATTTTCCCCTCCTTAAGATATTCCCGTATCAAGGTTGAAGAAATCGTTTTTCCGCCCGTTGTCTTTGATTTTATAATTATTGTTTTAAATCCGTATTTTTTGCCGAGTTCTTTTAGTGTCTGCGCATTACCGCTTTTTCCGTTGCCGAAGAAGAAATTCTCGCCTACAACGGCATATTTCACATTAAGTTTTTCTGTTAAAAAGCTTTTTACAAATTCTTCGCATGAAAGCCCTTTTATTTCATTTAAAAAATCGGGCTTTAAAATATAATCAATGTCGAAATCCTTAAGGTATTCCGAAAGCTGATTCTGCGGAAATATAAGATTATTTGAGCATTTTGTATTTACGTTGAACGTAAACACCGCAGAAGTCAGATTATGCTTTTTTTTTAGTTCACAGACCTTATTTATAAGCGCCGTATGACCTTTGTGAAGTCCGTCAAAATTACCGATTGTTACAACAAACGCTTTTTTGTTTTCTGTGCTTTTTGGAAATCCTGTTTTCATTTTATCAGTCCTAATTGTCAAAAAAAGTTATCATAAGCTTTAAAAATACATCGTCATATATACTGCATAAAGCAAGAAAATCTCCGCTTTCATTATATATTCTTACATATTCTCCGTTTTCAAATTTTTCGTTTATGCCTGCCCGTATCAGATTTATCGGTATACCGTTTTTGAAAAACCGCTCGCATATAGGGCGTAAAACGATTTTTCTGTAAATCCCGAAAATGCTGTCGGGCGGCAAAAGCGCATTTTTGATTGTTTCTTTATTTGAAAATGCGTCAAGCGGAAGTATGTTGTCATTATCTAAAGAAAAACCGTTCGTTTCAGTTCTTTTTAGGTATGACATCAAGGCTCCGCACCCGAGTTTTGCGCCAAAATCATGAATTAAACTTCTTATATATGTGCCTTTGGAGCAATGAACATAAAATTCAATTTCGTCATTTTCTATATTTAAAATTTTAATATCATAAATTTCAATTTCACATGGCTTTATATCCGCCGTTTTGCCTTCACGTGCAAGCTCATAAAGCTTTTTTCCGTCAACTTTTTTTGCGCTGTACATCGGGGGATATTGCTCCTGTACACCGATAAACGATAGGAGTGCGTCCGATATTTTGTCTTTTGAAAAATTATTTATGTTAAAATCGGGAGTATTTGAAATTTCGCCCGTTATATCATAGGTGTCGGAGGTCATGCCCAATTTTGCACGTGCAATATAGCCTTTGTCAAACGCTGTTATATATGATGAAGCCTTTGTACATTTTCCTATACATATAAGCATAAGCCCTTCCGCCATAGGGTCTAAGGTTCCCGTATGACCGACTTTTTTTGTTTCAGCCGTTCTTCTTATCCGCATAACAACATCGTGCGATGTCATTCCCGACGGTTTATTTATCGGTAGATAACCATTCATGTATTTTTTCCTTTATTTCATCGTATTTTAGTTCTGTGCAAAAGCCTGCCGCACGTATATGACCGCCGCCGCCGAAAATACCGGCAAGCGCATTTGCGTCATATTCGCTTGATGTACGTATACTGCCTTTTATAACTCCTTTTTCACGTTCGGTAAGGAGAATTGCGCAGTTTATGCCCTCAATATTGCGTATCACATTTGAAAGTCCATCCGTATCTTCAGATGTGGCTTCATGGCTTAAGTAGGTTTCGTTATCGATAAACCCCATTGCAAAGTCATTTTCGGTATAAAGAGATTCAATAAGCAAAGACGCAAGCTTATTATAAGTAAGCGTTTTTGTAAGATAAGCTTGCCTTATGGTTTCAAATCTCGGAAAATCATAGCTGTAAAGCTCTGCGGCAATAAGATGCGTTGACTTTCTTGTGCTGTCAAAGATAAAACCGCCCGTATCGCATACGATAGCCATATAAATAGCTTGTGCGCTTCGGCTGTCAAGCTTGATATTGAGCTCCTTGAAAATCCCGAAAATGATTTCACCCGTAGCAGGGGAGAGGTCGTCAATTATGTTTATGTCGGCATATCCCGTATTTGAAATATGATGGTCTATGCACAGCGGTATTTCGGGGTATTTTTCCGTAAGACGCGCGCCGAGCAGCTTTGAATCGGCAACATCAACCGCCAACACAAAATCGGGAGAAAAATCCATACTCTTTTGCGGATTGTAATTTTCCTCCGACTCTCCCCACATATACGAATACTTCTTAGGTATGTCATCGGAGCAATCAACCATAACCGTTTTGCCCATCCCGGAGAGAACGCGTCGGAGCGCAAAAGCACAACCGAGCGTGTCGCCGTCGGGACTGCGGTGCGTCAAAATCAGAATGTTGTCTTTACTTTTGAGAATTTCTGCCGCCTCGGCCTCATTTATCCTCTTCATCGTCTTTTTTCAGAGCCTCAATCTTTCTGAAAATTTCCATACCGTGCTCAACCGAATCATCTGCCGCAAATTTAAGCTCGGGGGCCTTTCTCAAACGAAGTCGTTTTCCGACCTCGTGCCGTATAAGCCCCGTTGCGCTCTCAAGCCCCTTTACAGCCTGCTTTGCGTCATCTATGCCGGAGAGTGAGCTTACAAAAACCTTTGCATAGCTCAAGTCCTGACTTACCTCAACCCTTACCACGGTGAGCATTTTATCTTTTACGCGCGGATCCTTGAGCTCGCGGATAAGCGCAACTATTTCGCGCTTAATATCCTCCGCGACTCTGTCCTTTCTGTATCCTGCCATAGCTTAATTCCTTTCATATAAAAGGAATCAGTCCTTGTATTCCTCCATAATGAATGCCTCGAGGATATCTCCCTCTTTAATGTCGTTGAATTTCTCAAGACCGATTCCGCATTCGTAGCCGGACTGAACCTCTTTTACGTCGTCCTTAAAGCGCTTTAAGGATGCGATGCTGTCCTCCGAAACAACTATGCCGTCGCGGACAACACGAATTTGTGAATTTCTTGTAATTTTGCCGTCAAGAACGTAGCTGCCGGCTATCATACCGGCGGAGGAGAGCTTAAATACGTTTCTTACCTCTGCCTTGCCGAGCGTTACCTCACGGTACTTCGGTGCGAGCATGCCCTTAATTGCGTCGCTTATCTCTTCTATGCAGTCATAGATTATTCTGTACATTCTCATATCTACGCCGTCGCGCTCCGCTATTGACTCGGCTACGG
>USLP01000012.1 GCA_900555525.1 uncultured Eubacteriales bacterium | reverse complement strand
TCTGCTGTAGCTTCATCATATACTTCTGCGATGCAAGCACGAATTCCTGCACAAACTTCTTCAGCCTGCTCTGCCGTAGCGGTTTTTCCCGTTCCGATTGCCCAGATAGGTTCATAAGCAACAACAACTTTTTTAGCGTCCGCTGCATTGATACCCGAAAATGCTTTTTTAATCTGAATTGAGATTAAGTCCATTGTGATTCCCGCTTCTCTCTGCTCTAAGCTTTCGCCCACGCAAACGATAGGCAAAAGTCCCTTTTCCAAGGCTTTTTTCATTTTAAGATTTACGGTTTCGTCTGTTTCGGCAAAATACTGTCTTCTTTCGGAATGACCGATTATAACGTATTTTACGCCCAAGTCAACGAGCATATCCGCACTTACTTCGCCCGTAAATGCGCCCTTGTCTTCAAAGTGAAGATTTTCAGCGCCGATTTTCACGTGTGTGCCCTCTGCGCCTTTTACAGCTTCGCTCAAGCATACGAACGGTGTACAGCAAACAACTTCGCACGTTGCCGATTTTGTAGCTTCAGCAACTTCTTTTACAAATTCACAAGTTTCAGAAGGCAATTTATTCATTTTCCAATTGCCTGCAATAATATATTTTCCCATTTTTCCAAATTCCTTTCAAAAATAAATTTTACTGTCTGTCATTAAGAGCAGTGATACCGGGGAGGTCTTTGCCCTCCAAGAATTCCAAGGAAGCGCCGCCGCCCGTTGAGATATGAGTCATTTTATCGCCCAAGCCAGCCTGATGGACAGCCGCAACGCTGTCGCCGCCGCCTATAATCGTAACAGCGTCGATATCTGCCAAAGCCTTTGCAATTGCATTTGTGCCTTTTGCAAAGTTAGGCATTTCAAAAACGCCCATAGGTCCGTTCCAAACAACTGTTTTTGCGTCTTTTATCGCGTCGATATAAAGAGCGACTGTCTTTTCGCCTATATCAAGACCCTGCCAGCCCGGTTCAATCTCGCCTCTGCCGACTGTTTTGTACTCTGCGTCGTTTGAAAATTCTTTTGCAACAACAGTATCAATAGGGATAAGGAGCTTAACGCCTTTTTTGTCTGCCTTGTCCATCATTTCTTTTGCATAATCTATATAGTCAGCCTCCAAAAGCGAATCGCCTACTTCTTCGCCCAAAGCTTTCATAAATGTATAAGCCATACCGCCGCCTATAATAAGCGTATCAACCTTATCGAGGAGATTATTTATAACGGAAATTTTGGAAGAAACCTTGGAACCGCCCAAAATAGCAACGCAAGGTCTTACGGGGTTATTAACCGCATTCCCCAAAAATTCGATTTCTTTCTGAATGAGGTAGCCCGCAACAGCCGTATCGATAAATTCCGTTACACCAACGTTCGAACAGTGCGCTCTGTGAGCCGTACCGAAAGCGTCGTTTACAAAAACGTCTGCCAAAGAAGCGAGCTCTTTTGAGAATTTGGGGTCGTTTTTCGTTTCTTCTGCTCTGTAGCGTGTATTTTCCAAAAGAACAACGTCGCCGTCTTTCATTTCGCTGACAGCTTTTTTTGCATTATTGCCGACAACATTGTCGTCAGCGGCAAAAACAACTTCTTTACCGAGCTTTTCGGAAAGCGCTTTTGCAACGGGAGCAAGCGAAAGTTCAGGCTTGGGTTCGCCCTTAGGTTTTCCCATATGTGAGCAAAGGATAACCTTTGCACCGTTATTTATAAGGTATTTGATTGTGGGAAGAGCGCCGTCTATACGGGTTTCGTCCGTGATGTGTCTGTTCTCATCGAGCGGCACGTTGAAGTCGCAGCGCACGAGAACTCTTTTACCTGTAACATTAATATCTTCGATTGTTTTTTTGTTCAGCATATAAATATACTCCTTCACATAATTTTTCTTTTTATATTATACTGCATTTTTTATAAAAATTCAAGTGCTATCATGAAAATTGTTACAAAAATATGTATTTTTTTTAAATTTTTTAAAATTTTTAACAATTTTCAAAAAAATACTTGAAATTTGCTTGTATAATATGTTAGAATAGATATAATCCAAAAAAACAAGGACGGTTATAATGAAAAGCTTTTATGCAAACAAAAACGACAGCGGGCTTCGGATCGACAAATATATAAAAAAAATTCTCACTCACGCTCCCGATTCTCTCATCTATAAATATATACGAAAAAAACGTATTAAGGTGAACGGAAAAAAGGAGGATATTTCTTATAAATTATGCGAGGGCGACCTGATTGAATTTTACGTCAATGACGAGCTTTTCCGAGACGGAAACGAAAAAGATGACGCATATCTGAAAATCAAGCCGAAGCTTGATATAATATACGAGGACGAAAACATACTTATACTTTCCAAAAAAACAGGCGTTACGGTACATTCCGACGAGCATGAAATTCACAACACGCTCATAAACCATATAACGGCATACCTTTATCAAAAAGGAGAATTTGACCCGAACGGCGAAAATACGTTCCGCCCTGCGCTTTGCAACAGGCTTGACAGAAACACAAGCGGAATACTCTGCGCCGCAAAAAATGCGCAGGCGCTCCGTGAGATGAACAGCATAATCAAAAACAGATATATCGAAAAGAAATATATGTGTATTGCTTTGGGGCATTTTGTCAAAAAGCATGACACTGTAAAAGCTTATCATTTTAAAGACGAGGCAAAAAAAGAGGTATATATTTCAAAAGTCCGTAAAGACGGCTATAAGGAAATAATAACCAAGTACGACGTTATAAAAGAAACAACCCAAAAAGGCATACCGCTTTCATACGTCGAGGTTACGCTCATAACGGGGCGCACACATCAGATAAGGGCGCATCTTGCCTTTATCGGGCATCCGCTTTTGGGCGACGGAAAATACGGAAGAAATTCCGTAAACAAGCTTTTTTGCATGAAATATCAATGTTTATGCTCGTATAAGCTGAAGTTCAAACAGCAAAAGAAAGGCAGCCCGCTTTATTATTTGAGCGGAAAAGAATTTGAGATAAAAAATATAGATTTTTTGAAAGGGACAAACAATGCTTAAAGAATATTTAAAGGAACTCAATATAGAACCGACAGACGAAATGATGAAAAAATTTGACGTTTTTTCAAAAATGCTTTTGGAATGGAACGAAAAAATAAACCTTACGGCGATAACGGAGCCTGAAGAAATCGAAATCAAGCATTTTGCGGATTCGCTCACAATTTTAAAAACAAATAAGCTTAATGACGGTATGTCGCTCATAGATATCGGGTGCGGCGCAGGCTTTCCGTCATTCCCGATAAAATTTGCGCTTCCTGACACAAAAATCGTTCAGCTCGATTCTTTGAATAAGCGCGTCAATTTTTTAAATGCCGTATCGGAAGAACTTGGACTTAAAGGAATTAACGCAATTCATTGCCGTGCCGAAGAAGGCGGAAGAAATAAAGATTTAAGAGAAAAATTTGACATAGCCTCTGCAAGAGCTGTAGCGTCTTTGCCGACGCTTATCGAGCTTTGCGTTCCGTTTGTAAAAATGGGTGGTTACTTTATCGCAATGAAAGGCTCGGATACAGACGAAGAAATAAATTCCTCAAAAAACGCACTCAAGCTTTTGGGCTGTGAAATTGAAGATGTGCTGTCGCTTTCACTTCCGAAATTCGAGCACAAACGAAATATCATCGTTATAAAAAAGAACGCCCCCACAGAAAAAAGATTTCCGAGGAACGCTCCAAAACCCGTAAAACAACCGTTATAGAAGATGCGGAATGACACATAGGTCATTCCCTACGGGTTGATTTTAATTTGCACAAATTCATACATTTTCGGGCAGATAACATCTGCCCGTTTTCATTCTAATTTCGAATTAGTTTCTTTTCCACAGCGTCATGGGCGGAAATTTTTGCAAGAAGAATTTCTTTTTCGCTGACGGGCTCGTCAAGCACGGAATCGGGAATCTCAATTCCGTCCGTGCTTCTGCCTGTCAAAAATTCGTACCATGTGAATGCAAGCGTCAAGCGTCCCAAGCCAAAGCTTGCATGAATATGGTCTCTGTGAATAACGGGAACACCGTTTCGCAGTAAATTCTGCATCGCTTCGCCCGATGGAATCATTTCTGTTTTCAAATGCTCCGCCGCCTTAATATATGCGTTTTTCACATCATTATACATATCTGCCTGATTTTCATATCCGAAACGCTGCAGTGTATCTGTTTTATCTTTATATGCCCATGTTTCATGAACGAGAATTTTTGCTTTCGGGCAATATTTATGCACATAGCTTACAAGCGCGTCCAAATACGGCTGATATGTTTCATAATCCATGCTTTCCCTGCTCACCTGCTGAACCGTTACATAATCCCACAAGTCGCTTTCGAGAGCGTCTTTGACAGATACGCATATTTCCGTATTCATGCCGTTAAATTCATATAAATACGCGCGGTTATCGTTATTTATATTCTTATAATGAAGTGAAAGCGGACAACCTCCGATAAAAAGATTTACAACCTTTAAATTATATCCGTCCGCCTTTGCAACATCGTGAAGATACCTTGTTGCGTCCTGTGAAAAGCTGTTTCCGATTGCCAAAACTTTCATGATAATATCTCCTTTTTTTATTTTTCTATAAGCTTATTTGCGGCGGCCTTGCTGTATTCAAACCGCTTTATTGCGTCGGGGTCGTCTTTACTGCTTTCATAATTGAGGCGCACCGCAACATACAGATTTCCGCCGTCTATCCCCAAATCGTTAATAATTTTACTGTCTTTCAAGCAAACACCGTATTCACCCTCTTGGTCGGGTGTTTCGCTCTGCGCCCACTCGGAGACGGGCAGCCAAATATCCTTTGTAGAATCCGCTGTCGTAACCTCCGAAAGCTTTTCTTTATCAAACAAAAACAGCATTGTTTCATCAGTTGTAAACTCAATCTGAAGCTTATAAATCATTGCGCTTTGATACTTTGCGTCAGCTGTTTCGGAATTATCAAACGTAAGCTGTGAAAGCAAAACTCCGTCATTGGGCTCATCGCTCATTCCCTCCGCAAGTTTATCCTCAAGCGCCGAAACTGTATCTTCGGAGAAAAAAGAGCTTCCCGCATATGTAACGTTAAAAAGGTATTTCGGCTGATTTGCAATCTGAACAATCGTATAAATAACCGCAAGCAAGATACAGCCTATGACTATAACATACCATTTATAATATTCCCAAAAATAGCTCCACCACTTCGCCGTAAAACGTTTCGGCTTCGTAAATCTTTCCGCCATAAAAATCTCCATTCTTTCCTAAAATTTCAAGTATTTTAGCACATTTATTTGTTTTTTGTGTGAATTAGGAATCCGATGCGAGCTGTTTTTTCAAAATCAGTTTTTTCACTGCAATTACCGCTCCTATTACGAGCAAAATGCCGATAAGAATCAATATTACAACAGTGATGATTTTTGCATATGACCTTGAAACCGAAAAACCATTCATGCTTACAGGTGCATCAAATACGACATATTTTCCGTCCGTTGTGGTTTTTGCGGTCTTTTTGTTTCCGTTTTCGTCATAAACGCAAACCTTAACGTTTGTTTTGCCGTCTTTTGGCAGATAATGGATTTTCATATTGTCGTCATATGTGTCCGTAACCTCGATATTCCAGCTTTCAAGAGAACCTTTTCTGTCGTCCGAATCCGCTTTAAGCTTTGATTTTATCGAGAATTTACCCTCGGCGACAATCGCCGCAAGACCGTTATCACGTGTAACGTCAGCCTCGATTGACGTTATATAGCTGTCATATTCGGCGGTAACGGTATCGTCATGCGTAAGATTATTATAATCATCTCTGTCCCAAACGCCGTAGCAATCGTCTTTATGCGGAACGGCAGGTATTTTGTCATCGGGTATGCTTTCGCCGTAGTCAAAGAAAATTTCGTCCGCAATTTTTCCGTCAGCGACAAACACAAGCGAAAATTTCTTCATATCGTCGGGAACGCTTTCCATCTGCATAAGCGTTTCAATCGTTATTTGTTCCGCCTTGCCTTGGTAGCTTATATTATCTATTCCGCCTATATCGCCGACAAAGAAATTGCTTTCGTTTTTTCCGTTTGCCTTACCGCTTATACTGCCGAAGTATTCGTTGTATTCGGAGAGGTTGGCAATGCCGACACAGCCGTAAACTCTGTCGGCTTCGCCCGCAATTCCTCCGATGTAATTATCGCCCGAAATATTGGCTTTTGAATAGCTGTAGCGTATTAATGACGCAGACTGTCCCGAAATACCTCCGGCATAGCTTCCGCTTTCGCTTTTTACAAAGCCTTTTGCAAGCGAATTTGTAATCATGCCCAAATCCTGCTTGCCGCATATACCGCCGACTGCGTTTTTGCGTGCCGTAACACGTCCGTAATTTGTACAGCCCGAAACAACGGCCTTTGTGGTATAAAGAAAATTAATCGTTTTTTCGCCTTTTTTCGTTACATCGTCCTCGGGGTCAAAATCGTATTCGACAGCCATCGAACCCGAAATACCACCGACATTCAAGTCGCCGTTTACCTCGCCGACATTTTGGCTGTCCGAAATTTTGCCCTGCTTTTGCGAATCGTCATATTCCGAAACGTCCTTAATATAGTCCTCCGCTTTCGTACTTTTATTTTTAATCTCGTCGGCGGAATCCGTCATAACGTCAAATATAACAGAAAGCTGTGATTTTACCTCGTCAAGGTCATCCAAAAGAATATCGCCGTAATCGGAAAGATTGTTATGAAGCCTGTCAGTTGCCTCGGATATTCCGTCAAGAGCCTTTGAAAGATTATCGCGCTCCTCCAAATCAAGCTTATCAAGCTTGGAAACCTTGATTTCAGTTGAATCGTTAAAGTTCTTTATAAGGTCTTTGGAACGTCCCAAACTGTCGGAAATGCTGTCAAGCTCCGATGAAAGCGCGTCTGTACGCTCGTCAAAATTAGCGGTGATTTCCTTTGTATTGTCTATACATTCTTTAAACTGTTTCCATGCACGGTTTAAATTTTTTGCGGCATTTGCCGTCTGCGTTCCCGCATTCGCAAGCCTGTTCATACCCGATTCGATATAGTCAAACGATTCTATAAGCTTTTCGGAGTCGATTTTTGATATGAATTTCGTAAGGTCAACAAGACCTCCCGAAATCTGCTGTAAAGCCTTTTTGGCATCTGCCACGCTGTCGGAAATGTTTTTCACCTGTGCTGAAACGTCTTTCAAAATTGCAGAAATATTTCCAAGCTTATCTATTCCGCTGTATTTATTCAGAATTTTTTCTATTTCGTTTAACGAATTTGTTATCGTGTCAAGCGCTTTCGTCATCTGCGCGACGCCGTCTCCGAGCTGTTCAAGCCCCTCCGTAAGATAATACGTATCGCCCATTGCGGCAGAAAAACGGCGAAACGCTTTCGTTAAGTTTTTGCTTCCCTGCGAAAGCTCCGTCATTGCGGAATTAAGCTGTTCCATAGCCTTATCGAGCGTATTGAAATCCGCTTCGTCCCAGATATCCTTTACCGCCGTTATATCCGCTCTGTAGCCGTCCGTTATATCTCTTATGCTGTCATATGACGATGAAATTTTATCCGACTCCGTTACAAGTCCGTCAACAAGTGCGGAAAGGTCGGAGGTGAAATTATCTATATCGCTTATTGTATCGTTCGCCTTGTCTATGCCCTCATTTGCCTTTTCTTCAGCTCTGTCCGCCATTTTTGAAACGGAATCCTTGGCATCGTTAAGATACCCCTTTGCACTCGTTACAGCGTCAGAAATAAGCGCCTTTGAATTTTTCGTACTGTTAAGCGTACGAGTCAAAATGCTGTCAAGATTATCAAGCTCGTCGGAAAGACGGTCAAGGCTCTCCTTGGAATACTGCAAAACCGTATACGGTTCTGCCTGACCGCAAATACCGCCTACGTCCTTACGTCCGTTTATCGTGCCCGAATTTGTGCAGCCGTTTAAATAACCCGTCTGACGTCCGCATATACCGCCTACGTTATAGCCGACGTGTTCATATCCGATACTTCCCGAATTTTCACAGCTCTGCACAATCCCCGAAGAATATCCCGCAATTCCGCCTATATCCGTTATGTCGAGCGTATTTTCGGTTGAAAGAAGCTTATCCTTATTTATATTTTCTATGTCAAGCTTAACTGTTTCGGTATATGTATTCACCTTGGCATGATTTTTGGAAAGTATTATGCTTCCCAAATTTTTGCCCGAAATACCGCCTACATAATGCTCGCCGTATATCTCGCCCTCCGCGGTGCAGTTTGAAATCATTCCCTGGTTTATACCTGCAATTCCGCTTACAGACGTTGTACCCTTAACGTTTCCCGAAAATGTGCAGTTTAAAATACTGCCGTTATTTTCGCCTGCAATTCCGCCGATTGTCGATTTTGTTCCCGACGGAAAATAATTTCCCTTTACGTTAAGTTCTTTTACGGAGGCTCCTGCGCCGATATAGCGAAAAAGCCCTTTAACCGAGCCCGATTCCGTAAGATTTACTCCCGAAATCGTATAACCCTGCCCCAAAAACGTACCGCTAAAATATGCGGCGGGAGTATAATCCTTTTCAGACAAATCCACATCACCGTCAAGAATTACCGTTTTGTTCTGCGACCATGTATCGTTTTGGCAGTTTTTTGCAAATTCTCTGAAATCGTCCGCTGATTTAATAGTTACGGTGTCTCCGTCCGCAAATGCAAGGAAAGACGTACATTGCAGAAACAAAAGGCACACGGCAATAATAAAGGTGAATACTCTATTCTTCGTCTTCATCATCTTCGCCCTCCTTAACCTCGGCAATATTGCCCGCCTCGACAATTGCGTTCACATCGCCCTTTACAAGACCGTGAACGTTAGCGTCAACAAATCCCGAAACTCTGCCTCGTACACGTCCGTTTAAGTAAACCGTACCTGTCTTATTCTGAACAATATCGGGCGGAGTAAGCGTAAACGAGGTTTTTTCTATAATCTTATCGCCTATCATAAGTATCTGCGGCAATACGCACATTACAAGGAATATCGAAATCAGCGTACCTCTGCCTATGCAGATACCTATTGCGGAAATAACGCCGTTTGTTGTTACAAGACCTATGCTTGTGCCTGCCGCCGCCAAAATTGCGCCAGACGTGATGATTGTCGGGAACGACTGGTTAAGCGCTTCGACTGCCGCTTCTTCCAAAGGCATTGTCTTTTTAAGGTCGTTATATCTTCCCGAAATAACGATAGCGTAGTCGATATTTGCGCCCATCTGTATCGATGTAACTATAAGATAACCCAAGAAATACAAGTCTTTTTGCTGCAAATACGGGAATGAGAAGTTAATCCATATACTTCCCTGAATAACAAGTATAAGAAGTATCGGCAAGCCTGCGGAATTAAACGTAAACAAGAGTACGATAATAACGAACAATGCCGAAAGTATGCTTATGATTATGTTATCTCTCGAGAACGAGAGCGACAAATCTCTGTCGCTTGTCGAATCGCCGACAACATACGTATCTTCGGGATAATATTTTTTTACCACGCTGTCTATCGTATCCAAAAACGCAAAGGTTTTCTCACCCTCTTCGGGCAAATCGAGATAAACGAGCATTCTGCTGTAATTATCGCTTTCAAGCTGTTTCTTTGCGTCGCACAGCTGGTCGTAAAGGTCATTTATATCGCTTGTCAAATCATCGGAAAGCGTAACGTATTTTTTGTCAATTTGGTCATGCAAAAACATGAAAACGTCAATAAGCGGTAATTTATAGGAATCCAAATTTCCGACAATTTCGCCGTAGTCCTCGTCCTGCACGGCATAAGCCGCATACAAAAGCTTTGCAACCTCATAGTCAACCTCGGCTATTTCCGAAAACTGACGCGGCGTAATCTCGTCCGTAAGCATATAGCCGTCTAAAGCCTCCGTATTGGAAAGTCCCAGCGTGCTGTCAACTTCGGGATATTTTTCAAGCTCGTTTAAAATGGCACTCTCATTTTTGTAATTTCCCGACGGCACAACTATAGCGACAAGGCTCGTTTTCTTAAACGTGCTTGCTATCTTGTCTCTCGTTATCTGTGTTTCGTCCTTACGGGGAGTGGAAAGGTTATTAAAGCCATAGCAGTACGGACACATATTTGAAAGGAAAAATCCCACAACCATAAGCACAAGGAAAATAACAGGCATGGTTTTTTTCGTTTTTATATCGAATTTTCCAACCAAATTTATTTTCGGAACAAGATTTTTATGCTTTGTTTTGTCAATCCAGCCGCTCATCAAAAGAAGAAGCCCCGGCATAAGCGTAAACACGGAAAGCAGGCTCAAAAATATAGCCTTAACAAGCACCATACCCAAGTCCCTGCCTATCATAAACTGCATGGTAAAAAGAGCAAGCAAACCCGAAATGGTTGTCAGACTTGAGGAAGAAATTTCCACAATTGCCTTTGAAAGAGCGGTTATAATAGCCTCTCTTGCCTCCAAATGTTCACGTTCCTCGCTGAAACGGTGGCAAAGAATGATTGCATAGTCTATGGCGAGCGCAAGCTGTAAAACTATCGCAACGGAGTTTGAAATAAAGGAAATTTTTCCGAGCATAAAGTTTGTTCCCTTATTTAAAAGCGCCGCCGCCAAAAACGTTAAAATAAGCGGTATTACCTCCGCATAAGCCTTTGAAGTAAAGAGTAAAACGGCAAGAATTATAACTGCGACTATAACAATTATAACTCTCATATCGTTTTCAAGAGCCTCGTCCTGCGAAACGCCTACCGATGACGAAATATAAGAATCGTAATCCTTTAGAAGCTCTTTTATTTCGTCCATCGCTTTTTTCGTTTCTTCGCTTTCCTCGACGTCGTCAAAACTTACCGAAAGAAGTGCGGACGAGCCTGTGAAATGCTTATTCGTATTATCGAATTTTACACTTCCTACTCCCTTTATTTCTTCAATATCATCGCAGAGCTTTTCCGCTCTGTCATATGAAACGTTTGAAATCATTATATCCGCAGTTGCAAATGTAACAAACTCCCTGTCCATAACGGCAAGACCCCGTCTTGTAACCGTATCTTCGGGAAGGTATTTCGTTATATCGTTTTCAACCTGAACCCATGAGCTTGAAAACATACAAAATATAAGTGCGAATATGTAAAGAAGAAAAATCAAATTACGCTTATCTACTATAAATGCCGAAAAGGCTAAAAGAGGATTCTTTTTCTCCTTACTCTGATTCTTTTCCAAAACAAAGTCCCCTTTCAATCATAATAATTAAGTATACATAATATTATAAAAAAAATCAACCGTCAATCAATGAAAAATGATAAAATTTTTATCACTTTTCATAATTTGCTTATTTTTTGCAGTTGTTAATCATACATTCTGCGCTGTGATCGCAGATACGCTTAAGTCTTTCGACTATTTCTTCGGGGTTTTCTTTCATGTCGGTTTTTATCCATTGTATCAGAATCCCCGTGAAGGCATACTTATAAAAATCCGCAATAAACTGCATATCCGCCTTGGGAACATTCAGATTTTCCGCACGTTCCTCAACAACCTTAAGCGTAAGCGAATCCAAAAGCTTATACAAAAAATTCTCTGTCTGCTCATAGCCTGCGCCTCTGAAAACATTTATAATAAGCTGTTTGTTTTCGAGTATGGCATTAAAAATCTCCAACATTCCCTCTGCCCAGTGTTCCTCGCTTTTATCCTTCATAATAGCGTACATTTCGGTTAAACAAACGCTTTCGACAAGGTCGTATATATCGTGAAAATGATAATAAAACGTCATGCGGTTCACTCCGCAGTCATTTGTAATATCCGACACTGTAATCTTATTAAGCGCTTTTTTCTGCAAAAGATTTCTCAATGAATTTCTGAGAGCTTTTTTCGTAATATCCGACATTATTCTGCCTTTCCTTTCATTTTCATTTCGGGCTGGGACGGCTTTATGTAGTTTACGTTAAAGCTGTCATACGTAACCGTTTCGCCCTTTTTAAATTTCAAGAATGCGCACAAGCCCGAATAATATGCGTTTTGGAGAAGTTTATCATCATCGGGCAAAAATGCTCTGCCCTGTGTAAGCCCGATAATTTTATCCTTATACGCAATCGCTCCGTCGCCGTTTATCAAAACTCTGTCTGCGGTTTTGTTAAGAAACTGTGCCAAATCCGTTATTTGGACAGGCTCATCGCCGAAAATTTTCTCTCCGTCCTTATAAACGGCGGCATAAACCTCCTCACGGCGCGCGTCAATCATAGAGCATACAACGTTACATTCGTCCTTAACGCTCATATAAAGTCCGTCAAGCGCACTCACCTCTGCCATAGGCTTCTTTGTAACCTGCGCAAGCGCCTTAAAGGACGCAATCCCTATGCGAAGTCCCGTGAAAGACCCCGGTCCGTTCACGCACGAAAACAAATCTATATCACGAAGCGTCATATTCGCCTCTTCGAAAAGCTCTATAAGACGGGGCAGAAATGTCTCGGAATGGGTAAGCCCCGTATTTTCTCTTGCAAGCGCCAAAAGCTTATCATTTTTCAGAATTGCCGCAGTCAGCATCTTACCCGACGTATCGGCGGCAAGAATATTAATGTCTTTCAATTATAATTTCCCTTTCATCTTCATTCTTTGTGAATTTAATCGATACCGTTACGGTTTTTCGCTTTTCCAAAAATTCCTCCGCAATATCGGGCCACTCGATTATACTCACCGCTCCCCTGTCAAAATATTCCGCAAAACCCATATCAAAAAGCTCTTCTTCGCTTTTTAAGCGGTATAAATCGAAATGATTCACAGGAGGCGCTGTCGGATATTCGTTCACAACCGTAAACGTGGGACTTGAACCGCCCGAAGAAAATCCGAGACCGTACAAAATCCCATTTGTGAAGCAGGTTTTCCCCGCTCCCAAATCGCCGTAAAGAAGAATTACATCGTTCGGCACAAGCGTTCTTGCAAGGGCTTTCGCCGCGTCCTGCGTTTCTTCGTATGAATTTGTTTTATATATCGTTTTCATAGTTTCCGCCTATTCCTCCGAAAAAATTTAGAAAAGTCCCGTAATTTCACCGTTTTCCGTTACATCGATATTTTCGTATGCAGGCTTTTTGGGAAGTCCCGGCATTGTCATAATTTTTCCCGTCAAAACAACTATAAATCCTGCGCCTGCGCTTATTCTTATATCGGAAACGTTTATCTTAAAGCCTTCGGGCGCACCAAAAAGCTTCGGGTCGTCCGAAAAAGAATACTGCGTTTTCGCAATGCAGACGGGAAGCTCGGAATATCCCAAATCGGCTATTCTTTTCAGTTCTTT
>USLP01000011.1 GCA_900555525.1 uncultured Eubacteriales bacterium | reverse complement strand
ATAGCCGATACCGCAGGAATACGTGAAAGCGGAGATGTTATTGAAAAAATGGGAATAGAGCGGTCATATGAATATATCAAAAATGCCGACATTGTTCTGTATCTTTCGGATATTGGAGAGCCTTTTGACAATGACGAATACGTAAAAATTAAAAATCTGAACGAAAATGTTATACCTATACTGAATAAATACGATAAAAAAGAATGCACATCTCCCCTGCCCGATTCCATTGAATTTATAAAAATCAGCGCACGTGAAAAAATCGGTATTGAAACGCTTCAAAACGCTATATCAAATCTTATAAAGGAAAAATTCGATAATTCAAATTCGGAAGAAACGATTTTTTCAGACAGGCATTATGAAGCCCTAATATCTGCAAAGAAAAGCTTGGAAAATGCCATTGCTTCTCTCAATACGTATTTTGAACCCGATATAATTTCGATAGATTTGGAAAATGCCGCGGAGGCTTTGGGAGAAATTACGGGTCAAA
Organism: uncultured Eubacteriales bacterium; assembly: GCA_900555525.1. Classification (GTDB taxonomy): domain Bacteria; phylum Bacillota; class Clostridia; order UMGS1840; family UMGS1840; genus UMGS1840. The sequence goes on along the minus strand of USLP01000011.1, from coordinate 12,919 downwards.
CGGTAAATGAGGAAGTTATTGATAATATTTTCAAAAACTTCTGTATAGGAAAATAAAAACCTCAAAAAACGGACATACTTTTTGTGTGTTCGTTTTTTTACAGGAGGTAATTTACATGAATTTACGTACAGATTTAGCCGTTGAGAGCATATATACGCACCACGGCGAGGGAATAAAGGAAAACACACTTGAAACGCAATCGGGAATAATTATTACAACGGTTGAAATTATAACAGAAGAGGCTTCAAATAAAGTCGGAAAACCAATAGGAACATATGTAACGCTTGAGAATAAAAACGGTGAAGCAAGAGATGTAAAGGAAACCGAAAATCTTTCGGAAGCCTTGGCGGACGAATTAAAAAAACTGCTTCCTAAAAATGCCGAAAAAATTCTTGTATGCGGTTTGGGAAACAGAAGCATAACACCCGACGCACTCGGTCCAATGTGTACAGACGGTCTTATGATAACAAACCACATAATTAATCATTTAAATGCAAGCGGTGAAAAGGATTTTTCCGCCGTTAGCGCAATTGCTCCGGGAGTTATGGGGATAACGGGAATTGAAACGGGAGACATCATAAAAGGTATAGCCGATTTTCATAAACCCGACGCCGTTATAGCTGTTGATGCGCTTTGTGCGGCAAATGCAAAACGTATGTTTACAACAGTACAAATTACGGACAGCGGTATAAACCCAGGTGCGGGAATTGGAAACAGGCGTGAGGGTTTAAACGAAAAAACGCTTGGTGTTCCCGTGATTGCCGTCGGCGTGCCTACGGTTGTTGACGCTGATTCCATAATTTATGACGCTGTGCACAGCTTTTTTGAGAAGAATAATTCTCTTTCCGACGGTGAAAAAATAATAAACGCAATGCTATCAGAAACAAAATCGCTCATAGTAAGTCCTAAAGATATTGACAGACTTATCAAAAAGAGCTCGAAAATCATTGCAAACGGTATCAATATGGCACTCCATAAAAATATTGATTTTGAATTTATGGAAAATTATATTTCATAAAACATGAAAAGCTTGAAACTGCAAAAAACAAGCGGGGAGATTTTCCCCGCTTGTTCATGTTTTGTTACTGCGGACCTGTTTTGCCGTCAGTACCGATTTTTGACATATCAATGTTTTCAAAATCAGGTATTTTCTTAAATACTTCACTATCGGATTTAAGCGTATAATTTCCGTTCTTATAGTCTGTAAATCCGGGATCTGATTTTGTAACAAGGTTGTTTGTACCTTTTATAAGTTCGGGAGCTCCCCTTGTACCCTGCGGATTTACCGCACCGTTTGTTTCGGAAAGCTTAAATTTGATGTTCGCAACAACATTTTCATCAAACACATTCGTTGCAACGGATTTATAATATTCGTTTCTGAATGTTTTGAGTTCGGGATATTTATCGCCGAAAATCGGATTTGCCGCATATTTCTCGGCAAGCTCTACCCTTTCCTTTTCCTGTGCGTTATTCATATCCCATGTTGCGCCTGCGACATAACTGTTCCAGCCTAAAAACGTAGCGCTGCAATCAACAAATATATTGCCCTTTAAGGTGTTTCTGTTACCCTGTGCCGTTACACCGATTACGTTATTTGCGTTCTCTGTTCCGATATTTGCAAAAATATTGCTGTATATCTGCAAACCGTGTCCGTAGTTATCGGTACGTATACCCGAAACATTAAGCTGTTTCGTATATTCGCCGACAGGATAAATTCCCAAATCGTATATATAGTTATATCTTATGATATTTCCTCTCCATTGGGGCATATATTCGTTTCTTGTATATATTGCGTCCATATCGAGACATTCTTTTACAGCCTCATGGATTTTATTATACTCGATAATATGGTCGTTTCCGTGATAGTTGAATATACAATGCGGAGCGTCATATATATCGTTATGTGCCACATGGATTGCAACACCGTGCATAGCAATTGCAGGGAAATATGCTCTTTGCAGATATCCTACACGATGTATTTCGTTATTTATAATCGTGTTTCCGCTCGGTGTAAGCGTTTCCAAATCGCCGCCCTTTAAATAAAGACCGACACCACCCATATTCTTGATATGATTGCTTTCGATTTTTACGTTATTACCTTTTATAATGATACCGCCCGAACCGAAGTTTCTGATATCGCAGTTAGTTATTTCTATACCGTCTACGCCTTTGCCTTGGTCTTGGAAGCCGTCCCAAACATGACCCGGAAAAACCTGCGCGTCGGGATAATTTGACGGTCCTTTTAAGAATATATGAGCGTGGTCTTTCTCTGAAAACATTTTATGCTCCAAGGAAATTTTCTGCGATGTCAAAAATTCCGAAAATGTGGGAACTTTATAGCCTGCGCTTGTTCCCAAAACAGCGTAGCCTCTGCCGCCCTCCATATAAAGATTACGTATTTTAACGTTTTTCGTTCCGTTAAAATTGAAAAGCGGTGTTTTAAGCGTTGTAAGACCCGCCGTATAATTTCCCGTCTTGAAATCTGACGGAGCGTAATAATAGAGCTTTCCGCTTTCACGGTCGATATAGTATTCGCCTTCCCTGTCGATTTCTTCAAGCAGATTTTCACCGAAGAACCAGCCGTTTGTGTAGTAGGACTGAATTTTTCCCTCTCCTATGAAAATTTTCTTTGAAGAAGTATCAATTTTTGCTATCGGGTATTCGTTATTTTCATAGTTTACGGAAACAGTACCGACAATCCAAGCGTCCTTTGCGTCCTTCCATTTGGAAATTCTGTCGTCTGTATATCCGAATGACAAATTTACATTATCGAGCGAATCGGTCGGCACGGAAATCGTTCCCTCGTTGGGATAACGCGCAATAGTCTGATTTTCGCCGTTTACTACAAGCTCGCCCTGTGCATATCTGCCTTTATTGAAGTAGTGATAGCCCCTTGTTGAAAATTCGCCGTAATCGGTAATACCGTGTGCCTTAAGGTCGGCAACGAGGATATTGGATACAGCCTTTTGGTCTATAACAGTCTTTTTCGCCGTATCGTCCGCCGCAGTAAACCAAGAGGCTTCAATCGGCATAAGACCCGAAAGCGTAACCTTTTCATGATTATAAGACGTATATGTTATCGGACTGTCCTCCGTTCCCGAATCAGCTTCGGTAAATTCAAGTCCTTCATACATATAATACGTTCCCTCTCTTAAATAAACCGTAACACCGCCTTTGGGAAGTGCGTTTCCCGCAATCATGCTTCTTACGTATTCCTGCGCCTTTTTCAAGGTAGCAAACGGAGCGTTTATGCTTCCGTCGTTTGTATCCTTACCGTTTTTGGCAACGTATACAGCCGCCGATGATGTAACCGTGCCTTCGCCCGTATTTCCGTTGTTATCGGACGGATTTTGTATTCCGCCGTTGCGGTCTATAAGACGCGTTATAACAGTTACAGCCTCGGCTCTCGAGGAAAGCGAAAGCGGACGAAATTCATTATTGTCATATCCTGTGATAAGCTTTTCGCCGTATGCGGTAATAACATATTCCTTCATATCCTCCGGAGTTTCCGCATAATCATAAATCTGAGATTTAATTAAGTTTTCATCAATGTTTCCTTTGCTTTTAAGCGCACGTGCGGAAATTCTTGCCATTTCACTTCTCGTAATCGCTCGTGTATAATCAAAAAATTCTCCGTCCTCTATCAGTCCTATTTCCTTTGCTTTTTCGATATAAGGCACAGCCCAATATCCGTCTTGAGCTTCAACCTTGTAGCCCAGTGCGCACACTGTCATTTTTACAAATGCGTCAATGCCGACAGGGTCGTCGGGACGGAATGTACCGTCCCCGAAGCCCTTTACAATACCGTAGGATTCAAGATTTTTCACCATGGAATATGACCAGTGATACTTTAAATCCGTATAATCTTTTTTGGCGGCGTATGCCGTAAGTCCGAACAGTTCAAAAAGCATAGCGCATAAAACCAAAAGAGTTATAAGCTTTCCTCTTTTTCCCATATAAACCTTCCCTTTCCGAATAATTATTTGTTTTTACGAAATTCATTAATCTGTCTTGTAATTTCTTCCGTAACCTTATCATCACCCGCAACCTTTAATTTTTCAACAAAGTCCTCGTAAAGCTTCTTTGCGTCGGGAGCGGCGCCCGAATTAAGGGTTTTTGTATATTCTCCCATAACAGCCGTAACCTGCGCAAGCTCTGTTTTTATCGGGTCTGTATCGAGTGTAAAGCCTTTAAGGTCGGAAGCCTTCGCTTCTTCATTGATTTTCTTTATAAAGTCATTTGTATAAATTACGTTTTTGTCTTTCATATACATTTCATATGCGTTGAATGTATTTCCGACTGCCCATTTGTACTGACCGTAAGGGCTGTCTGAATTTGCCTGCGTGGTATATCCGATAGGCTCGATTTCCTTATCGTTTACCTTCGTGTAATGCTTGCCCTCAATACCGAAAACCAAAAGATTATACAAATCCTTGCCTTTATCGGTATTCATAAGGTCGATAAGCTTAATCGCTCTTTCGGGATTTTTGGAGTTAATGGAAATTGCCGTATTTGTCGCAGATGCCGCATAAGGAATGTAATGCGAATTTTCGGTCGGTATGTGAACAAATGCGCTCTTTCCCGAAGCCGCTGCTTTGTCAATTTCTGTCTGTGTCGGAAGATATCCCTGACCTACAAGATAGCTCGCGCCTTCTTTTACACAATACGAACCGTCGGACAAATTATCAGCCGTCATAACGTCTTTTCTGATATAGCCTTTATTGTACCAATCGGAAATAACTTCAACAAATGTTTCATATTCGGGAGTACGGTAAAGGTTTACCGCAGGCGCCGTATCGTCGCCGACTTTAATTTTATACGGGTTGCTTATCCATTCGTAGCCCTTTTCAACAAAGTTTGCAAAGCTGTAAGCGCCCTGCTTAAAATCACCCTCGGCTTTTATAAGCTTAATAAGCTCCTCAATTTTATCCCAGCATTCTTTGTCCATTGTCTTATGCGACGCGAAAAATTCAACAAGCTCATCAATGTTAATTTTATCCTTAAGCTTTTCATAGTTGTCATACGAAATATCAACGGCGGATATATAAGAAACCATCTGCTGCATATTCGGTATGCTGTAGAGCTTGCCGTCAACTCTCTGCTTTGCAAGAATATTTTCGGGAATAACCTCCAAAAGGTCGGGAGCGTTTTCTTTGATTAAATCGTCAAGCTCCATATACGAACCTTTTTTTACCTCCGTAACATACGGGAGCATCCAGCCGTGCCAAACTATATCAACGTTTTCCTGCGATGCGCTTATCAATTTCCACTTTTCGGCGTAATCTGTTGTTGTAATACATTCAAATTCAACGTTTGTGTTGGGGAGCTGCTCGGAAAGCTTTTCGTTATAAAGCTTCCAAACCTCGTCGCTGTCCTTCTGAACACCGGGACTTCCCAGAATCCATTTCAACGTAACCTGCGAATCCGCATTGTCTTTTTTTGTTCCTCCGTTTCCACAGCCTGCAAGCAGGACTGCGCCTGCTGCTGTCAAAGCTAAAATACTTCTTTTTTTGTTTTTCATCATTTTCTTTCCCTCCATGATTTTTTAACCTTTATTTTATTATTTTTATCTTATTATATAGGTTAGCTTCGTTGACCACCAGAAGCTGTTTATCAAAACCTTATCTCCGACTTGAACCTCGGTTTTTGATGCCGCATATACATCTTTATCGATTGACGAATATCTGTAACCCGAACCGCCGATAAAAAGAGTCTGCATACGTTCAACACCGTCTCTGTCAACATAGTTTACAACAGCAGTATTGCTGTCGGCAGCAACTGTTATAACATCACCGATAATATTACCGCTTTCTGCAATGTGATCTCCGTCTACTCTGTTATTTCCTATATCGGAAACACGAACCAATACGGCAACGTTTGAGAGCATTCCGCTATCCGAAAGTTTATACTTTATAACGTCCCCTTTTTCCAAATCGGAAATTTTAACGCTTGAATAGTCAACTCTTGACGACCAGTTTAACGAGCCCTTTGAATCGCTCTTTAAAAGGTCATAGCTGATATCGTCCGCATTGTACGTTACAGATGTACCGTTTACGAAGTAAAGCTTGTTACAGTTATCACCGTTTTCGTCAACCGCCTGTGTGAAGTAATCAACGATTGCGGGTTCGGACCATTTTCCTGTCGAAGCTGTTCCGCTTACAACAGCGCCGATTTTTCCGCCTTTTTTAACATCGTAAATCTTAAGCGCGCCCGGCATCGACATATCGGTTGACGATAATTTGGTTACTATTTTGTAGTCCTTTTCTCTCGACCTGTCGGCAGGTACCATAAACTGAACGGATTCCGAATTTTTAAACATATACGGTTTATTTTCTGCAAGCTGTTTATAAAATCTTAAGCCGCCCGACTGCTCCATATTAAGTGTAAATTCATCATCTCCGCCTACATACGTGTCATCACCCGTCTTATCCGCCGCCGTCATGATTTCCGTTATTTCGTCCGCGGAATTTACTTTATAAACTATAAGCTGGTCATCAGTATCGCCGTTTTTCTTTTTGAGTGCGGCAACAACCTCGTCGCCTGTTTTTGATACGCCGTTAAACTTTATTTTATCCTTTGAACCGAAATCCTTAAATTCACCGTCGATTGTGAAAATTCTGAATCTTGCATTATCGTCCATATCAGCTGAGAATACCTTGGCATACAAAAGATAACCGTAATTTTTAACGCTGTCCGAATCCTTTACATATACGATTTTTCCGAATTTATCAAGATAAAACGTATATTTTTTGCCTGCTTCGATAGCTTTTGTATCTGAATTTCCGTCGTTTAATCTATCGATATAATCATTTGACAGCTCATGGCTTTCTTCTTCCGAAAGTATTATTTCATACGTATCGTTTTTGTTTTTTATTTCTGCCGCCTCACCGACAATCGTGTCTGTTGAAATATAAACTCTGTAAATAACCGTTCCTTCAATATTTTTACTTTTAAGAACGCTTAAAACGCTTCCCGAAGTCATTGAGGAAAATTCCGCTTCTTCACCGTCAATATAGTATTTAACGGAAATATCGTTATTATCAACGTCAAAATCAAGCGTTCCCTTTTGGAATTTCGTATTTACGCTCATTGTCGTTGCCGAGGCTGTTTCAACGGCATATGTTTCGTATTCATTGATAAATATTACATCATATTTTTTGTCCTTATTATTATCGATAAGACGAACTTCACCGTTTTTGATTTTCAAATCTTCCGCCTTTTTAATTGTGAGCAGTCTGTTGTTATACACAAATACCGCATTATCGGAAATGTTGAGATTAACCTTTGTATTTGAATCCTTCGTCTTTTTATAAACAAGGCGTGATAATGTCGTATCGCTTGTAATCAAATCAGCCTCTACGGTTACTTCCTCGCTGTAGCTTTTTCCGCCTGCAATATATATGGCTGTTTTGGTATTTTCTTTATTTTCTTTTTTGTAATATATACCTACATTTTTACCGATATTTTTTTCGGGAGCTGTCTCTCCTATGAAAAAGCTTTCGCCGTCTGCAATAAATCTGCCTTCTGCGCAGGGATTATCGGGGTCGGTAAGCGATATATCTCCTGCCGCCGTAATCATGCCCTCATAGAAATACACTTTAAGCTTTTCTTCCAAAAGAGTTTTATCTCTTGTGCTTATCGCATCACCGTTTTCATATCCGCTTACTGTCAGACAATATGCATTTAATGTATTATAGATAAGCTTTGCAAGATTACCTCTTGTAATTGTTCCGTCCGATGAAGCTTTAACACCGTTTATAACATTTTCCGAAGCGGCAACACTGTTGTAACCCGCAGGATAACCGCCCTTGGCAAGCGCAACCTCGTCATATCCGAGTGCGCTTACCATAACCTTAACGGCTTCGTTGTAAAGAACGTTTTCATCGGGGGCAAAGCTGCCGTCGCCTTTTCCCGTCATAATACCGAGTGTATATGCCTTGTATACTGTTTTTATTGCCCAATGATCAAGTGGCACATCTATGAACACAGGCTTTTCGGGAGTTTCGAGCGTTTCCTCGCTGTAGCCCAACATTCTTATGAGCGATGCGGACAGCTCGGCTCTTGTCAATGGCTTTTCTCCGTCAAACGTATCGGAAGAAACGCCGTTTAAAATACCGAGAGCCGAAAGAAAATCAGCTTCTTCCTCATAATTTGTTCCCGAAGTATCGGAAAATGCGAGAACATTTGTACTAATCATTAATGAAAGCACAAGAAACATTACTAAAATTTTATTTACTATTTTCATTTTCGCACCTCTCTTACTCTGCATTCAGCTTTGAATATAATCGTTTAAGTATTACAACCGCCTGCGCTCTTGTTGCGTTCTGCTTCGGTTCAAATCTCGTTTCGCTCATTCCGTTTACAAGACCTTCGTCCACAGCCTCGGCAATGTAATCATATGCCCACGCACTTATGTTATAAATATCGCTGTAATAAATCGCTTTTCCGCTTTCAAGCGTTTTATTTGCTTTTTCGTTATAAGCGCTTACAATCATTTTTGTCATTTCTTCTCTTGTGATAAGGTCATACGGTCTGAAAAGTCCGTTTGAACCCATAACATATTTTTCATCGCGTGCCGTCTGTACACTCTTTGAGAACCAATCGTCCGAAACAACATCGAAAAAGCTGTTTGCGTAATCCTTTTCGGAAAGCTCCATAGCTCTTACCAAAAGCGCTGTAAATTCTGCACGTGTTACATATGAATCGGGGTCAAACACTCCGTCCGCCTTACCGTTTACAAAGCCTTTGGCGCCCATAAATTCAACGTCGTCCTTTGCCCAGTGATTCATAAGGTCTTTGAATTTTAAGGAATTATATTCAACCTTTTCCGAATTATCGGGAATTGACGTACTCGGTGTTGACGGGGTTATTATACTTCCGCCCCCGCCGCCTCCGCCGCCGCCCGACGATGAGCCTCCTTCGTTATCGGCTTTAATTTTGATTTTTGAAAGTCTGTCGTAAAGCTCGACTTTGATACTCAAGTCATAGAAATTATCCAATGCCGCTTTTGCTGTGTTTACAGCGTCTTTTGTTCTCTTTATTTCAGCCGATGCAACAAGTTCGGTAACCTTTTCATATTCTGCTGTTATTTCAAATACGGAAAGGTCGTCTATCGTTACATTTGTTCCCAAAATATCGATTGTTACGTCGGCGCTGCCGTTTTTGGAAAGTGTAAATATTCCGTCAAGCTTTTTATAGCCGTTTTGTGCAGTTGATTTCGAAAGAGCCGTACCGTTATAAGAAAGCTTTACATCGCCCGACTGTGCCTTTACGAATACAACTGCCGCATATGTTCTGTCATTTTTCAGCGTTACCGTATAAGATGCTCCGCTCGGTGCGAAAAGCGCATGATTACCGCTGTGCGCTTCATCGGTTACTGCAAGCGAATCACCCGTCCAGCCCTCGCTGGTCCCTGTTTCCAAATTACCGTTATCCGCTATGTTATCCTGCTTTAAGGAAATTACATTTACATTTTTCGTAAGCTTCGAATCGTTTAAAGTAAACGTCAATGTAAGAATTGCGGAAGTATTTTTTGTATAATCTCTTGTTAAAACACCGTCCGAGGTTATAACATCTTCATTTGAACTCTTGTATTTTATTGTGCTTCCGTAGATACCGCTTGCGGGAAGATTTGCATTTTTTGTCATTTCGCTGAAATTGTTAAGGCTCAAAACGTAGTTATAATCTTCCAAAAGCTTTCTTGTATCTGTAAGCGAAAGCGTAAATGTTACTTCGTCCGTAAGCTGTCCTTCCGAAGCTGATGCCTTTAATTTAAGTGTTCCGCCGAATGCTTTTGAGGAAACAACGAGGTTTTCACCTGACATGGAAACGTCTTTATATTCGTTTCCGCTTTCGTCGGTAAGCGTATAAACTACATTTTCATTTATGCGTATTCCCGACTGGTCATAAACATATGCAGGAGTTTTTATGCTCAAGCTTCCCGAATCGGGAACGGTTATGCTGTATGAATCCGCACTTTCAAACTGTAATTTTTCGGCACGTCTTTTTTCAACTTTAACCGAAAAGGTTTTTGCAAGCGACGGTTTTTCTTTTGCGTATGCTTTAATAAGTATTGTACCCTCGCCCGACTCGCTTGTTACGATAAAGGTTTTTTCTGCGGAATTGTATGATATACCGTCGGGAACGGAAAGCACATTAAATACTATTTCACGGTTTATGGGTTCATTATCCTGTCCGATAGCTTTAGGCTCATATTTATAAATCTCTTCGTTTTCGCCAGTTCTCGGAATTACGATAAGCTCTTTTCCGCCTAAATCCAAATTCATTTCCGTAACAACCTTGATTTCAGCCTCTTTTGTTACACCGTTTGAAAGCGCAATATTAAGAATAATATTTTTTCCGCCCTCGGCATAAGAGGAAACTGTGATTTCACAGCTGTTATCGCCCGTCGATTTAAACAAAATACCGCTCGGAAGTTCATTCTTCGGTTTTAGCCCAACAACTGTATACGGTGTGTTTTCTCCTGTATAAAGCTTGGAATGTGCCGTAAATGTATATACTTTTTCACCTGATGACGGTACCTCAATTCTTGCGTCTTCATTAAGTCCTACAGAATACTTCTTTTGGTTTTGTGTAACTGTATTTCCGTCTATCAGATATATATCTTTTTTCGCAATAAGAAGTATAGTTCCGTCCGAAAGCTTTTGGAATGAAGCGGGTTCGCTGTCTACGCTTGTTTCGTATTTAAGCTCCTCCCAGCCCGTAACCTTTGTTACGTCAGCGGCATTACCCTTGAAAATCTGCCCTTCCTTTGTTGCAACATATATAACCTTATTATCGTAAAGCGATGCCGTATATCCGTCTGTTTTTACTCCAAGGTTAGGCGTTAAAGCGCTTGAAAAGCTGCTCGGTTCTGTCAAAACCCTGTATGAGGGGTCAGAGGACGTTGTCAATATCCATTTGCTTAAATCCTCGCTGTAGTTTACATCGGATACATAACCGTATGCACCGGGATAGTATGCCGTTGATTCATATGCGGAGGTTTTTGAATTGTATGCTGTGTAATATGCCGTAGTCGGGTATGAAATTCCGACATTCAGATTTTGATAAAAGCCATAGCCTTTATCGCTCGCGGTAACAAAATTCGCTGTGAAGTTTGAACCGCCTTTTGTTGTGATTTCCGTAAATGCTCCGCTTAAATCGCTTGCGGACTTACCGCTTCTTGCACCTGCCGTAAAGAGGATATTTCCGTTTGAAACGATATAACCGCTTGACATATCCATTGCTTCCAAGCGCGTCCATTGCGTTCCGTCATGCGAATAGTAAACCTTGCTTCCCAAAATTGCAACAAATGCTTTTTGCGCTTCCCAGTAGGTTAAAACCTGCTTTGTGGAAGAATAATTAGAATTTTCGCATTTTCCTCGGAATGTGTAAGCTGCCACATTGCTCCGCCGTCTGCGGACTTATATATTTTCGCGGGGTTATCGGAATTCGTGAAATCCTTTGCAACAGCTACAAGTATGTTATCCTCGCTGTTATATGCGCTTGTAAGAAGCGTATAATTTCCGAGATTCATTTCTTCAAATTTCGTTGTATTAATTGCATTAATTCTTGCAATAAGCGCTGTTTTTTCTGCAGATTCGGGGATAGCGTCAATTAATGTAAGCGCATAATCGCAATCTGTTTTCAGCTTGCTCTCTTCCGCCGCCGTTACTGCCAAAACCGCATCGTTATATTTATCGGTTATATCCGAAAGCTTAACATCGTCCAAATAAAACTCACCGCTTGCGGTAACTGCAAATTCTGCCGTCATATCCAATTTTGCGATATAAAGCCCCGTAATTTCACTGTATGAATCGCTTAAAGCTTTTTCCGCTATCATATCCGAACCCAGTGATATTTTAACGCTGTCTGCCGTTTTCTTCTTCGCAAAAGCCGAAATCGCATAAACTCTGTCTTTTTTAACCTCTACGCTCTGTTTGAGCGAATTTTTAACCAAAGCCGCATATTCGCCCTCGTTTACATTATCCGTGCATATTTCGGAATCTGCGGAAGTCCAAGAAGATAAATCTCCCTTTTCAAAATTTCCGTTCTTCAAAATATTTGATATATCCGAAAGCACAACCGAAAATACGTATGTTCTTGTTTCCGCTCCCAGATTGAGCGTAACGGTCATTTCTGCGGTTTTCGCTGTCGGTAACTGCGCAATTTCACCTGTTGATGAAATAACTCCCATATCGGACGAGCTCCATGTGAGCGAGGAACCGTACGGCGCTTCCGCGTTGAGCGTAACGTCATTTGAAATATTTACAAAGTTATACGCTCCTGCAACGTATTCCAAATCGGCATCTATTTTTTTAGCGTCGTTATATAAAACTACGCACACGATTTCGTCATATACTTTGGGATACCCCTTTGCCGCTGCTTTAAATTTCACCGCGTCAACCGAAAAACCTGCGGCAAATTCCGCCGTTTTGGCGCTGTCGTCAATCGTAACACCGGATATTTCTTTGCCGTTTACATCGGTTACGCTCCATGTGAGAGCCTCCTGCGAAACGCTTTCTCCCGTCTTATTATAAAGCTCGGCATTAAGCGGTATTTTTACAGCTTTTGTATCGGAAACCGATATAACCGAAAGACTTTTATCAATTATAACCTTATCGGGCTCGTTAATTTCTATATTAATTTCCGCTTTTGCCGTTACCGACGGCTTTGACTTTGATTTACCCTCCAAAATTGCCGTTCCGCCCTCTGCGGTATAAGGAACCGTAAGAGTATTTGAAGAGCTGTCAAATGTAACATCGTTCGGAAGCGATACGGCGCTTATTTCAAAATCTCTTGTCATTTCATTTCCGTTTTGGTCATAAATTTTAAGAGAATATGCTTCCTGCACCGAGGGCTTGCCCCATGAAGGAACAATTATACTTTTTTCACCTGTGATTTCTGCGCTTGTTTCGGC
>USLP01000010.1 GCA_900555525.1 uncultured Eubacteriales bacterium | reverse complement strand
GCCCCCACCAGTCCGATCAGGGCACTGATGATGCTGTCTCCCTGCATTTTCATACAATCTCCTTTTTCAGACACTTGCTTTCAGCAAAAACATTTTATTCCAGAATCTCTCCATCAATGGCGATGGTCACTACCTGCCAGGGCAGAAACTTTCCGCTGTCCTGTATAGCCTTTTTTGCCGCCATTTCCAGGCCGCCGCAACAGGGTACTTCCATGCGCACAATGGTCACGGACTGAATATCGTTGTTCCGCAGAATCTCCGTCAGCTTCTCACTGTAGTTCACTGCATCCAGTTTCGGACAGCCGATCAAAGTGACTTTTCCGCGAATGAATTCCTTATGAAAATTTGCATAAGCATAGGCGGTACAGTCTGCCGCAATGAGCAACTTTGCCCCATCAAAATAAGGTGCATTCACAGGCACAAGCTTAATCTGAACAGGCCATTGTGATAGTCGGCTTTCGATATGATGCTGTTCCTCGGTATGACAGCAATCGGATTTTCTGTCGATTTTATGAACGTGTGTTCCCGCACATCCGCACGGAAGCTTTTCTTTTGCACGTTTGTTTTTTTCCACAGCAGCCTCGTCATAAGCCGCCGCTTCCCTCTCCTCAAACGTTATTGCCCCTGTGGGACATGACGGCAGACAATCACCGAGTCCGTCGCAATAGCTGTCGCTTGTCAAAACGGCTTTACCGTTTATAAGCTCAATCGCTCCCTCGTGGCAGGCATGAACGCACGCACCGCAGCCGTTGCATTTTTCTTCATTTATATGAATTATTCTTCTTATCATAATTTTTTATCTCCTTTTTTCTATTTTTTATTGACTTTACGGGTATATTATATTATAATTAAATAAAAAAATCTGTTGTTTTTACAACGAAAGAGGAAAAAATGAAAGAAATTTTTGATATTTTTAAAATTCGCCTTTTTCACGGTCTTAATGAAAATGAAATTGAGAGCATACTGAAAAAGCTTTCGGCACGAAAAAAACAATATAAAAAAGGCGAATATATATTTCATTCGGGTGATAAAATCACAAATGCGGGAATAATCATGTCGGGCGAAGTTCATATTTGCCGTGAGGATTACTGGGGAAACTTAAATATTTTAAACAAAATCGACGTCAACGGAATTTTCGGTGAATCTTATGCTTTGGGAATTAACACAAACACGGCAAACAATGCACTTGCCGTACGTGATAGTGAAATAATACTCTTGAATTTCAAGAATATTTTTAATTTACAAAACGATGAAAAAATTTCTGCCTGTGATATTAAGTTTATAGAAAATCTAACGGAATTGCTTTCTGAAAAAAATCAAACGCTTGCGAAGAAAAACGGCTATTTATCACAGAGAAGCATAAGAGAAAAAATACTTTCTTACCTTTCCGATGAAGCAATGCACAAAAAAAGCTCCTCGTTTGAAATTCCGTTTAACCGCCAGGAAATGGCTGATTTTCTCTCGGCAGACAGGAGCGCCCTATCCGCCGAACTTTCCAAAATGAAAAACGAGGGGCTTATTGATTTTCATAAAAATAAATTTAAATTGTTATAATTATCTTTGAACACGTCCGCTTCCGTCGCCGCCCATGAGAGCCGTAACCTCGGAAACGCTTACTCTGTTGAAGTCTCCGCCTATGGAATGTTTGAGACAGCTTGCGCTTACCGCAAATTCAAGCGCTTGTGCGTCTGTATCAAAGTTATTGAGACCGTAGATAAGTCCTCCCGCAAAGCTGTCGCCGCCGCCTACTCTGTCTACGATATTTTTGATTTCGTATTTTTTGGAAACATAAAATTCATTTCTGTTATATATGCACGCCGACCAATTGTTATGGCTAGCAGATTTTGATTCTCTTAATGTAATCGCAATCTTCTGCGCGTTGGGATATTCCGAAAGAACTTTTTTCGCAAGCTCTTCATATTTCTTTGTATCAAGCTCACCGCTTTCAACCTTTTGGTTATTTTCTATTCCCAAGGATTTCTGGCAATCCTCTTCGTTGGCAATTATAACGTCAACATATTTTGTAAGCTCACGCATAACCTCTTTAGCTTCTTTGCCGTACTTCCAAAGATTTTTTCTGAAGTTTAAGTCGCACGAAACCGTAAGTCCCATTTCTTTTGCGGTTTTTACTGCGATAAGCGACAATTCGGCCGCACTATCCGAAATTGCGGGAGTTATGCCCGTGATATGGAACCATGAAGCATCACCAAACGCTTTTTTGAAATCGACAGCGTCAGGCTTTGCAAGTGAAATTGCTGAATACGCTCTGTCATAAATTACTTTTGACGGACGCTGGTTTGCCCCCGATTCCAAATAGTATATACCAAATCTGCCGTCTCCGTATGTAATATTTGAAACGTCCACTCCGAAGCCTCTCAATTCTCTCAAGCAAGCCTTTGAAATATCGTTATCGGGCAAAACGGTTACAAAAGCCGTATCCATGCCGAAGTTTGCGAGCGATACGGCAACGTTTGCCTCACCGCCGCCAAAAGGAGCCTCAAGCATCGACGCAACGTTAAGCTCCGAGCCTGCGGCATTTTTTTCAAAAATCTCACATTGCGAGATTTTCTCTTTGTTAGGGGCTGATAATCTTAACATTATTTCGCCGAATGTTACAACCTTTTTCATTTTATCAATTCCTTTCAAAACATTTGTTAATTATATTATACTACAAAATTTATGCAATGTCTTGTTCTTTTTAAACTTTTTTTATGCACATCTTGATTTTTTCGGAAATATATGTTATAATAATAAAAATGCAACATAATTTTAGGAGTGTGAGAGCTTGTGGCAAAATATTTTACGGACTTCACCCAAGACGGTACGGACGAATGTATCAGCACGAAAACGTATGCTCTTTTTTATTCCGACCGTGAGGAACAAATTAAAAATATGCATATACACGATTGCTGTGAGGCGCTTTTGTGTTTATCAAACAACCATAAATTTATGATTGGCGAATCGGTCTACGAAGCTAACGAAAACGACCTTTTTGTTGTCAATCAGTTTGAAATACATAAAATGACGGAAAACGGAGATAATTTCTGCAAGCGTTATGTTTTTAAGATTCATCCGCAGTTTTGCCTTTTAAATTCCACACCGCAGACGGACCTATCCGCTTGCTTTTACGGAAAAAATATGCGAAAAAAAGCAACGCTCACACCGGAACAGGCAAAAAAGCTTATAACGCTTTTTGAAAGTCTTAAAGAAAACGAAAAATACGGTGATGACGTTTTATGCAATGTTGCCGCCGTGGAGGCTCTTGTTCTCATAAACCGCTGTATACTTTCCGCATCAAACGACAGTACAGACGCTCCGTACAGCGGAAACAGCCTTGTACACAGTGTTGTCGAATATATAAACGAACATTTACTCGAAGAAATTTCACTTGACGAAATTTCACTTGTCCACTTTGTTTCAAAAAATCATCTTTGCAGAATTTTCAAAAAACAAACGGGGACAACCGTAGTGAATTATATAATTTTAAGACGTATTGCGGAGGCAAAAAGATTTTTAAGCGAGGGTTATGACGTAAAAGAAACCTGCGAGAAATGCGGCTTTAACGATTATTCGCATTTTATAAGAACATTCAGAAA
Organism: uncultured Eubacteriales bacterium; assembly: GCA_900555525.1. Taxonomy (GTDB): domain Bacteria; phylum Bacillota; class Clostridia; order UMGS1840; family UMGS1840; genus UMGS1840. The sequence continues at coordinate 10,135 of USLP01000010.1, read as the reverse complement.
AATAGTCGGTGTACCGCCGAAGCAGTATATAATGAGGAAGGAGAAAAATGACTGATGGCATACGAAAAATTTTACAGCGAGGACTTTTCAATGCGGCTTATGTTGATGTATACGGCAAACGAATATAAAAAACCGATTACAAACGCTATTCTTACGCAATGCGTAACGGAAAACAATGAAGTGAATTTCTTTGAACTTCAATTTAATCTTTACGAACTTGTCAAACGAGGTGAGTTTTACGGATTTAAGGAAAACGGCGAATATCTTTACAGACTTACCGATTCGGGAAAAAGAGATATAGGATATTTTGATTATAAAATACCGCTTGTAATAAAAAAACGTCTTTCCGACAGTGTGAAGAAACAGCTTAAAAGCGAAGAACCAATTACTGATGTTATTGCGGATTTCACACCCGAAGGCGATGAATTTCTTGCAAGCATGAAAGTTTATGAAAACGGCATTGAGCAATTCGGCATAGATGTTTTGGTTCCGCACCGTGAAATTGCGCCGGGAGTATGCACTTATTTAAAAAACAATGCGGCAAGGCTCTTTAAAACCATCAACAACGAAATTAACGATATATTCTTGAATGCAGAATAAAAGGAGGGGTTATTCCCCTCCCTTTTGCTATACCAGCTTTCTTAAATCTTTCGGCGAAACTCCCATTGCCTTTTTAAGCGAGCGGTAAAAGTTGGAGTAATCGGAAAAACCGACCTTTTCTGCCGCTTCATTAAGCGATACGCCGTCCAAAATCATTTCTTTTGCAAGCACAAGCCTTTTTTTCGTTATGTATTCCATTATGGTAAGCCCCGTTTTCTCTTTAAAAGAATGGGCGATATGATATTTGCTTAAATGAAATTCTTTTTCAAGGGACAAAAGCGTCAGTTTATCCGTCAGATGTCTGTTTATATACTGCAAGACTATATCGATATTACTTGTTTTTCCGAGCGGATTTTCTTGAAGAACGATATTATTAAGCGCAACCAACAGCTGAATAAGATATGTTTTAATCATAATTTCGGATTCCCGAAGATTCCCCTTATAATAATACTCAAGCATTGTGATTTTTTCATGAAGGTTGTATTTTTTCACAATTTCGCAGGGTATTCTGTTTTGCGAACCCAAATTTCTTTTATCAAGCGCATAAAACGGACTGTATTTTTCCGTAATAAAATCAGACAGAAAAGACGGTTTAATTGTGATAACCGTTCTTTTATATTCGTTTTTTGACTTAAAGACAGGACAATGAAGCTCACGCGGATTTGTAATAAGCAAATCCCCTTCCGTAAGTGCATAGTTGTTACCCTCGACCATATAATAAGCGTCTCCCTTTATAAAATAAAGTATTTCATAATGATTATGAAAATGAGGCGGTATAGTCGGGGCAAATTCCATTGTAGAGGTATTAAGCCCGAAATCTTTGATTTCGTCAAGCGTTATAAAATCCACGTTTATCCTCCGTTTTTACAGTCTTTTTATTGCTTCGGACAATATTTTAAAATTCTTTTCTATATCTGAAATTTTCCAATATTCATCGGGCTGATGCTCTACCGATTCCGTATCGGGAAAATGTGTTCCGAATGCGGCGGCATTCGGAAATGCGCGGGCATATGTACCGCCGCCCATAGAAACAGGCTTTGCATCCTCCCCTGTTATTTCGTTATAAACCGAAAGCAGGGTTGATATAAGATGTGAATCTTTTTCGATGTAAAGCGGTTTTTGATGATTTAAGCCCTCCGCCTTATAACCAAGCTTCGACACCTTTTTGTTAATAGCTTCCATAATTTCATCTGCACTGCACGTTACGGGATAGCGAATATCGCATATAAGGTAATTTTCACGACCGTGAACCTTTGCAACAGACGGATTAACCGTAAGCTCTCCCGACGGTCTGTCACAGAAGGCTATATCCCAGTCAGTCGGATTTGCGCTTGCGAGAAGTTTTGTAAAGCTGTTTGAAATACCGTTTGTTTCAAGCTGTTTCCCAAGATTTAGAACAGCGTTTACTCCCATATACGGTTTCATGGAATGAGCCGTTTTTCCTTTTTCGGTATAGTTTTTCCCTCTGTATGTACATTCCGCAAAATCAGGTACGGCATTAACTGTTTTTCCGCCCGAAAATACAAATTCTTTATCGTCATTTTCCTTTGAAATTTTTATCTTAAGTATTCCCTTTTCCGCATAAATGACGGGGTAATGACCGTCGGGCGAAAAGGCTATATCGGGGATTTCTTCGGTTTTTTTATAGCGTTTTATACATTCCCATTCGCCCGATTCCTCATCACCGCCTATAATAAGGCGCACCCTTTTATCCTTTATAAGATTATTTTCCTTCAGATACTTCATTGCGTAAAGTGTGATAAGAGCGCCGCCCTTATCATCAGCGATGCCTCTGCCGTAAATTTTATCACCGTCTAAGGTAAGCATAAAGGGAGCGTGCGTCCAGTTGTCGCCTGCATCAACAGTATCGGCATGAACAAGTATTCCCAAAAGCTTTTCTCCTTCGCCGATTTCAATATAACCGCAGTAGTTATCAAGATTTTTCGTTTTCATTCCGAATTTTTCACCAAGCGACAAGAGATATTTCAGAGCGTCTGCAATTCCCTTTCCGAGCGGATATTCGTCCGATATTTCTCCGCAGTTGCCTTTAACGCTTTTTATGGCAATCAGATGTCCCAAATCCCCAATAAAGTTTCCCATATCAAAATCCATAAAAATCTCCCTTCCGTCGCCCTGCGCCGGCACAAACAATTATTAAAAACCTCTTACCGCAGGGCAAGGAATAATAAGAGATTTTTACCCATGTGCGTTTCTTAAGATTAGGCATACGGGTTGCTATAACTGCAGCATTAACGTGAAAGTTCACGTTAATCTTCCTTTCTTATGAGTAAAAAATAAAATGCAGTAATAATTTACGAATAAATTATACTGCATTTTATGAAAAAAGTCAAGGCTTTTTAGTTATTAGATAAAATATTTTTGATGTTCTGCATTGCGGCGGCAGGGTTCTTTTTTAAGCAAATATAGCTTTCTTGCCCGTCTTTTTTCAAGACGTAATTACGTTCATCATACGGAACATATTCCCAAATTTCCGTCTTGCCGTCAAGATAGTTTATCGTTACCGTATATTCCGCCGAACCGCTGACATTATTATATGCTATTTTATCGGAAGTGATACCGATTATTTCCTGATATGCGTCTTTGAATTTATCCTCTGCTATATCATTTCCGTTTATATCATACTTATAATTGTCTTCGTTTCCCTTGCGTTCAAGCGTATATTTATCGCCCTTACCTTCAAAAACAAGCGTTTTAACATTATTAAGGTCTGCAATATGCGTAAGCTTATCCATAAGCACATCGCCGTTGTATTTGTCTATAATGTCAAAAAGTGCGCTCGACATCGTATAAACGGAACCTCCGTCATTCAAAACGGTATAAACATTTCCTTTATCGTCCTTATTTCCGAATGCAAATTTATACTCGTTTTTACCGTCGTTTATGATAAGCGTTTTTTTGCCGATTCCGTATTTTGAGAAATTCGCTTTATTGTCATCTGCAAAGCTTATTACATCAAGACTGTAACCGTTTTTGATAAGCTCCATAAACGATTGAAGTCTGTCGGAGGATACTCCCAAAAATTTCGGATATGTCATAACATAACTCATGTTTACCTGGAACTTTTTGTTATCCTCTTCGGTTGCCTTGCGTATAGCGACAAGCTCTTTGCTGTTTTCGTAAATTTCCATGGATTCAAGATTAGCTTCAAGCTTACCGAGCTGTGTGCTTCTAAAACTGTTAAGCTCCTGATTAAAGCATGAAATATTATATGTGGGCACAGCGTAAACCTTGTCGTTATATTTGAGCAAAGTTTTGGTTTCGCCGATTACTTCGCCGCCAAGCGTCAAAACATGCTTTACACCGTCATTCATCGTAATAACAGCTTCTGCTGTTTTTGTAAACGGAATATCGTCCTCCGTTACGTCCTTGCTTCCGTTGATTTGCAAAAACGACTCAAAATTGAAGCCCAGGTTTACGCTTGAATACTCAATCCCTTTGTTGTCAGCAACTGTATATTCATCACCGTTTTTCAAAATTGTATATGAGCTTTTTTCATTTTCAACCGATACGCTTTTTACATTTTCTTTATCAACCTTAAAAATCTCAATTGAATCCGATTGCTCTAAAGTTTCGGTTTCAGAGCCCGAATCGGCTGTTTTATCGGGAATACTGTTTACCCAAACAAGTATTCGTCTTCGTCCTTCTCATCGAAAGGCTTCTCAAGCATCACGATAAATTCCGTGCAATAACCAAAACGGATATTATAATGTTTCTTATGAGCTTTTTGTTATTCATTACAAATATCTCCTTCTGAGCCATATAACAATTCCTGCGATTAACAAACCGATAGGAATTATCCAAACAAGCAGATAGTAAAGTATATCCTGTACAAGCACAGACGGCTGTGTGAACAAACCTTCTGTAATGATTTTTGATGTTATGCTTACGTTTGATGTATTTTCCGTCATGTAATTGATTGTATTTTTCACAAATTCAACATTTGCTCTTTCGTCTGTATAATCCGTTACTGCCATAGAACCGATTGCCATTACAGACGCTTTTTTCGTTTCGCCGTTTACCGTAACGTCTTTTTCACTGAGTACGCAAACATCAAAACTTCCTCTTGTATCGCCCTCTTCGTATTCTGCAGAGGTTGCATTTATGTTTGCTTTTCCCACTGCTTTATCGGAGGTCTGCGCAAGAGATGTAACAGTTGCTTTTTGCTGGTTATCGCTGTTTGTATCAAACGAAATACTTCCGTAATATAAAACCTGCAAGTCCATATTTATAAGATTTTTCGTTATATCGTGGTCTTTAAGTTCGGGGCGGAATATAACAGGGCTTTTAACCATTTTTGTTGTATCGTTTTCGCAAACAAGGTTATGAACGGGTGTAATTCCCCATTCCGTAAGGTATGCTTCAAATCTCGGACAGCTTACCAAGCCGGGATTATAAACGGCTACAAACTTACCGCCTTTATCAAGATAAGAATCGATTTTCTGACATTCCTCCTCGGAAAAATCGGCATTCGGCATAAACGCCACAACCATGCTTGCGTCATCGGGTATCTGTGAATCGGCAGAAGCAATCGAAATTGTTTCCGATACATGGTTCAAATCCGAAATTGCGCTTTCAAAGCCCTTCGACTGTGTTTCGCCATGACCTTTTAAGAAATAAATTTTATCCTCGGAAACAAGACCCGCAACATATGTTATACCGTTTGTAAGCTTTGATTCCAAATCGAAGCTGTAAAGCTTTTCGCTTCCCATAGTCGTAACTTCGTTTTTTACACCCGAAACGGATATTATTTTATGACGTTCTCCGCATTCCAAAATAATATCCCCTGCCGTTACGGCTTCACCGCTCTGCTGATATTTCATAAGCATTGTCTGATTTTTGTATATATCGATATACTCAAATTTTACTTTATCGGTAAGCGATTTATAACGGTTTATGTATTCTTTTATAAGCGTCGGAGCTTCGCTTTCCGTGCAAAGCACATAAGCGTTTACGGGAGTGTTAAGCTCTTTCATCGCCGTTTTTGTTTCGTCTGTCATTTCATATATTTTATCTTTTGTCATATCTATCTTAAGCGGAAATTTGCTGTCTACTGCGCTTACGATAAGATTGACAAGTATAACGGCAATAACAACAACGGCTGTTATTACCCATGAATTAACTTTATATTTTGTATTCTTCAACGTAAATCCCCTCCTTATCAGCTAAAGCGGCGTTTTTCAATATTTCTTTGCGTTAAGAAAAGAAATACGAAAATAAAGCTTATGTAGTAAAGCAAGCTGGGAATGTTCAAAAGACCGTTTTGGAAATCCGTATATCTTTGCATAACGGAAAGCCAGCTTATAACTTTTGAAACGGTTTGGTTTGAAATACTCTGCGACCAGCTGTCAACGGAATAAATGAAGAACAGAGCGACAAATGTAAGAATTGCCGAAACAACCTGACTTTCCGTGCAAGATGAAACGAAAAGTCCGACTGCAATAAATATTCCCCAAATGAATATGAAGCCTATATACTGACCGACATATTCGCTTATTACGGGCGAGCCGATAATCGAAAATATTATAGGATATATAAGCGAAATAGCACAGCCGATCAGAAAAATAGAGAAAGCGGCAAAAAATTTGCCCAAAACTATATCCCAAACGGAAATCGGCGATGTGAGTAAAAGCTGGTCTGTTTTTTTACTGCGTTCCTCCGAAAGCAGCTGCATTGTAAGTATTGGAACGATAAACAGACACAAAACGTTTACATAGCTTAATATGTAATTAATATTTGCCTGGTTTGTATTAATAAGAATCGCAATAAACTGCATAGAGGCAAAAAGAATGAACGGTGCTAAAAATACATAAGCGATAGGTGTATTAAAATAATTTTTAAATTCTTTTTTAAATACCGATACCATTTATATCTCCTCCTCTTTCTCTGTATTTTCCGCAGGCTCTTCGGGAGTTTTCCGTTCTTCGGCAGATTCTTCCGCATCGTCCTGCGTTTTCTTAACGAAAAGATTTTTCAAACGTTCCGAAAACGACGGTTTTTCGGGTTCTTCTTCCACTTCGTCCGTTTCCTGTGCATTGGCTGTTACGCTAACGAACACGTCTTCAAGCTTAACTTCCTTTTTGGAGAATGAAAGTATCGGCATATCCGCTTTTGCAAACATCTCAAAAAGACGTTCTCTTATATCGTCAGAATAATCGGCAGGAGAAACGCTTAAATCAACAGTTCCCGGTTCTTTCTCGCCGAGTATGGTATGCTCGCCTATAAATTCGGCGGATTTCACCATATCGTTAATTGTGTTTCTGTCGCCTTTTATTCTCATTAAGAAAGTATGCGATTTATCCTTGCCCGACAAGTTTTCCAAGGTATCCTCCGCAACGATTTTACCTTTGTTTATAATTATAACTCTGTCGCAGACCGCGCTTACCTCCTGCAAAATATGCGTGCTTAAAATAATTGTTTTTTCTTTACCGAGTTCTTTTATGAACCGTCTTATATCGATAATTTGCCGTGGGTCAAGTCCGACTGTCGGTTCGTCCAGAATAAGTACTTCAGGGTCTCCGATAAGCGCGCCTGCAAGTCCGACCCTCTGTTTATAACCTTTTGAGAGGTTTTTTATAAGTCTTCCTCCCATTTCCGAAATTCCGACAGAAGCCATAGCGCCTGCTATATGTGCGTCTTTATTTTCCTTTACGCCCTTTAAGTCGCAGACGAAATCGAGATATTCCTTCGGTGTCATTTCGGGATATATCGGGGGCTGTTCCGGCAGATAGCCGATACGCTTTTTTACCTCCTTGGGATTTTCCAAAATATCAAAGCCGCAGACCTTTGCTGTTCCGCTGTCCTTTGAAAGATAACCTGTCAGCATATTCATCGTCGTGCTTTTTCCTGCTCCGTTGGGTCCCAAAAAGCCGAGAATTTCACCTTTGCTGACAGTAAACGAAATGTTGTCAACAGCTTTATTGTTGCCGTATCTTTTGGTAAGATTAGAAATTTCTATTACCGTATTCAAAGCTTGTTCCTCCTTGTAAATATAAAAAATCATAATTTCAGTATACAATACAATTATGAAGTTTTTGAGAAATTTTTATATAAAATCAAAATAAACGCCGCCTTTCGGCGGCGTTCGTCCTTTAATTTTCAGACAGATGATTTTTTGCAAATTCTATCATGTCGCTGTATGAATGGATTGAATCCGATTTAAGCGTCATACCGCCCTGCAATTCCTCCGAAAGCGACATAAAGTATTTCTTTGCTTTTTCATCATGCTTCAACAAATCATTTAAATTATCCATAATTATCTTCCTTTCTTTGTGATACATATAATATACGTAAAAAAGGAAAAATTATTTAAGAAAATTTATTTTATTAAAATTACTTTGTTCCGAAAATTCTGTCGCCCGCATCGCCCAAGCCGGGAACTATGTATCCGTTTTCGTTAAGCTTTTCGTCTACACAGCCGCAATAGAATTTAACGTCGGGATGAGCCTCGGAGAATGCTTTTACACCTTCGGGAGCTCCCAGTATAAACATTGCTTTAATATTTGTGCAGCCGTGCTTTTTAAGAAAGTTTACAGCCGCAATAGCCGAACCGCCCGTTGCAAGCATCGGATCCAAAAGCACAACCTGTCTTTTTGCTATATCGTCGGGAAGCTTGCAGTAATATTCCTGCGGTTCCAAGGTTACATGGTCGCGGTAAAGTCCGATATGACCTACTTTAGCCGACGGAACAAGTGCGTGTATACCGTTTACCATTCCCAAGCCTGCACGAAGTATCGGCACGATTGCCATTTTCTTTCCTGCGAGCATTTTTGTCTTACAGGTCGTTATAGGAGTTTTAACCTCAACCTCCTGCGTAGGCAAATCTCTGAATGCCTCAAAGCCCATAAGCATTGCAATTTCTTCAATCAGTTCTCTGAATTCTTTACTACCCGTTTTTTCATTTCTTAATATAGAAATCTTATGATGTATAAGCGGATGGTCAAAAACCTGAAAATTATCCATTATAATTTTCCTCCCAAATATTTATTTACAATTATTATACAAAAAAAAGCGAATATTGTCAATAGAAAACGGCAATTTTTATAAATTTATTGAAAATAAAGAAACACAAATAAAATTAAGCAATATACTAAGTGATAATATGAGATTATTAGAATAATTTGGTCAGTCCAGATTTGAAGCTGGAGAAAAAAAAGGTATGAAAAAAGGCATAGAAAAAAATAAAGTAGAAACAGCTGAAAAATTATTAAAAAGAGATTTGTCAATGAAATTTGTATCAGAGATAACAGACATCCCAACAAGAGAATTAGAAACAATATACAAAAAGTAAGGTCATAATATGTTTACATTAGAAGAAGAATATAGAGAACAAAAATACAACGAAGGATTCGAAAAAGGATTCAAAGAATGAATAAAAAGAGGAATAAAAGAATCCAGCTTTGAAATAGCTGAGGAACTGATAAAAAAAGAAATGGATTTATATGACGTATCCTATGTAACCAATATTGGAATGGCAACTCTTGGTGAACTAAAGGAATCCATAAAAAATAATACATCATCTAAATTATCTGCAAAAAATGAATAGCTAAAATAATTCTATTTTATTTTTTAGATGCAGATAAACCTGCCAAATATCCTGTAGAAAATGCTATTTTGAGATTATATCCACCTGTAGGACCGACAGGTTCTAAAACTTCACCTGCAAAATATAAATCTTCAGTTATTGTTGATTCCATAGTTTTAGGATTAATATTCTCAATAGCTATCCCACCTAAAGTAACATGACTTAAATCTTTATTGAAAGCGGATATTTCAAATTTAAAATTTTTTAAAGCTTCAACTAACTTATTTTTTTGTTTTTTATTAATTCTGCTTAATTGAGTTTCCCCTTCAATTTCAACAGATTCTAAAAAGAATGGAATAAAATTATTAGTTAAAAAGTATTTTAAGTAGTTTTTAATGTATGTTTTTCCTTTATCCTGAAAATCATTAGTGAATTTAGTTTTTAATTCTTCCTGATTAAAATCAGGGCATAAATCAACAGACAAGACTTCATCTAATTTAACATCAGCATTATCCAAAATATTATAATCCACATTTCTGGAAATTTCACTACTTATATTTAAAATTCCAGGACCTGTTAAACCAACATGACTTATTAGAACATTATCTTTAATTTTGAAGTTTTTATATTTTATAACAACATCATATAAGGTAATTCCTGCAATATCTGACAAGTCTTTTTTAGTTATTAAAGGAACCAGCCCATATTTAATATCTGTAACCGGATTATCTGTCAGACAATATCCGTCTCCTGCAGAACCTGTTTTTGGAAATGTAGCTCCCCCAGTAGCTATTATGACTTTTTTAGCAATAATATCATTATTTATTACAAAATTATTTTCTTTTTTAATATCTGAAACTTTATAATTGTATTTTATAGTTATATCTTTTAAATAATCTTTTAAAATAGCTAATATATCTTGAGATTTCTCAGTTTCTGGAAATACTCTATTATTATCTTCAATTATAAAATCAAGACCTCTGTTTCTAAATA